>CAYVVK010000859.1:0-2789 GCA_964454855.1 uncultured Phaeodactylibacter sp.
CCCACAACAAGGCCAGGCGCTTGCCCGCTGCCATCGGCAAGCTGGCCCGGCTTCGGGAATTGCGCGCCCAGAACAACCTGATCGGACGCATTCCCAAGGCGCTGTACGGGCTTCCTGAGCTCGGCCTGCTCGACCTCAGCCAAAACCGTATCCGTACCCTGGCGGAGGAGGTATGGCAATGGCAAAAACTGACGGAGTTCAACCTCAGCAAAAACCGGCTCAGCCGCCTGCCCGACAGCATCGGCAGGCTGCCCATCCTGCGGCGGCTGCTGCTCAACGGCAACAAGCTGGAAAACCTGCCCCTCTCTCTGGGAAACCTGCCATGGCTTGGCCAGCTGAACCTATCCTATAACAAGCTCAATGCCCTGCCGGAGCAGCTCTTCCGCTGCCGCTATCTGCAGGCCCTTCAGCTGGCGGGCAACCAGTTCCGGCAGCTACCCGCCGCCCTGGCCGAGTCGGAAAGCCTTCAGGAACTCGACCTGTCGGATAACGAGTTTACCAGCCTGCCTCCACTGCCGGCCCGGCTGGCCCGCCTGTCTGTGGCCGGCAACCAGCTATCGGAACTGCCGGAAAGCATTCAGCAGCTGCACTCGCTCAAGGCCCTGGATGCCGGCAAGAACCGGCTTACCGGCCTGCCGCAGAGCTTCCGCAAGCTATATCAGCTGGAGAAGCTCCTGCTGAAGGGCAATCCTATGGACGGCCTGCCCCGGCCTCTTTTTTTCCTTTCCCGCCTGGAAACGCTGAAAGGGCCTGCCGACGCTGCAGCGCGGCGCAAGCTGCTGCGCTTCCTGAAGCTCTGCCGCACACGGGAAGTGCCTATGCGCCTGCGCCTGGTGATCTACGATGTGATGGAGGAAGAGGGGCGAAACCTGAGTACTTTTTCGGAAAGCCTGTTGCTGGAGGCACTGTCTATCGGCATGAACGATGCGGCTTACTCCATCCGGAAACACCTCATCAGCGAAAGGGGGGCGGAACGGCAACCCGAAGGGCATAAAGGAGGGGCTACTTTATACCTTTTGGGAGAAACGGGCTTTGAGGCAGAAAAACTTCGCGGCCAACTGGAGCCATTGGGAATAAAACTGACGGAGAATCCTTCAGCATCTATTGACTACCTGGTGCTGGGGCGGCTGCTGCGCGCTATGAATGCTGCCATACCCGAAAATTTCGGTTCCATCATCTCCCGCCGCAGCCTCAGCGCCTTTCTCGGCCGGCAGTTGCCACGCAACCTGGCTCTGGAACCTCAGCCCCGGCAGATAGACAACCTGCGGCGGATGCTGTTCAACCCCGGCCGGGAAAAAAGGCAGCTGGCCCTGAAACTGCTGCAGGCCAATGGCGTACCTCCGGCTCTGCTCACCGACCTCTTCCTGGCCTGGAAACTGGGGTACGGGCAGGAAGGAATACTGGAAAGCCTGCTGTTGCAAAATACTTCCGAAGAAGCCCTGCGCGCCATGTATTACCCGCTGGGCCTCACCGGCCGTACAGGGGAAGCTACCCTGGCCACTAATATCATCAAGTACACGGAAGATAACGAGTTTGACGGCGGACGCATCGCTCAGTTTCTGAACGAGGCTTTCGGTACTGCCCGCTATTACCTGAGGGATCATTGATAAATGCTGACGAGGCTGGAGCTGCAGCTCAGCACTTCTACCTCATCCTGCCATTTGTGCCTTCCCTGCCGGGCCTTATACTCATACTGGCCGGCATAGATGTCCAGGCAAAGGGTAGTGGCCGGCCGCAGATTGGCCTCGGCATCTCCGATCCGGAGGCCAATTTCATTCCGGGTGTCGTTCTGGAAGCAAATGGTGCCTACCTGTTCTGTCTCGCAGGAAGGAATGATCTGGGTGGTGCCGCCGAAGGAGCGGCTGCAGCTGAAGGCGCCGAGTAGGATCAGCGCCAACAGCAGGGGATTGATCAGCCAGGGATTCATGTCGGGTGGTTGTAGGTGAATGTAGATTGTTTTCACTACTCCTGATGTTTGGAAAACGGGCATACCCCTATTGGCCAACGGAAAAAAACCTGTGGATCTTTCACTTGTTCATCAATAAAAAAAGATACATCGTGGCAGGAACGACATCAGGAAGCTCAGAAAGTACCCGCACCGTGGCCCTGGCCCGGATGAAAAACGGCCGCCTGGAACACGGCCATGATCTCATCGCCTGTGAAGAGCCGCTGGAGATCCGGGTGCGTTTTGGCAAAGGGGAGGAAAGGCAGGCCCGCAGCCTGGCGGTCACCATGCGTACACCTGGCCAGGATGCGGAACTGGCTGCCGGCTTTCTCTTTACGGAGGGCATCATCGGCGGGGCGAAAGACATCGCGCGTATCGGCCATGTGGGCGATGCCCTGGCGCCGGAATCCCGGAAGAATATCCTGGAAGTAGCGCTCTCCGAATCCCTGCAGGTAGACTTTGACAAGCTGAGCCGCCACTTCTACACTTCCTCCAGCTGTGGCGTATGCGGCAAAGGCTCCATAGAGATGATCCGTTCGGTTTCCTGTTACTATCCGCAAAAGGGCCTTCCCAGGGTAAGTATGGCAATGCTCCCCCAGCTGCCCGAACGGCTCAGCCGGCAGCAGGCCATCTTCGAGTGTACCGGCGGCATACACGCCGCCGCCAGTTTCAGCCCTGAAGGAAAACTTTTGATGGTGCGCGAGGATGTCGGCCGCCATAATGCCATGGACAAGCTCGTCGGGGCCGCCCTGCTGCAGGGAGACATTCCCCTGCGGCATCAACTCGTTCTACTCAGCGGACGCCTGAGTTTCGAGCTGGTGCAGAAGGCTGCCATGGCGGGCCT
>CAYVVK010000860.1:0-2520 GCA_964454855.1 uncultured Phaeodactylibacter sp.
CCGCAACTTCCAGGGCGGAGCTGTCTATGAATATCTCGCCGTAGATGACATAGGGTTTGGGGTCGTCCCAGGTGATGGTTTGATTATTGCAGCTCAGCACTACGGGCACGCCTTTGTTGAAGCGGCTGGGAAAGTAATTGGCGTTCTGCCCCCAGGCCTCGAGGCGCACTTCCTGGCGTTTGTCCCCGGTTTCGAAAAAGACCTTGTCTTCGATCACGAAGGGGCTTTCCGACAGGGGCGCATCCGGGTTGATGGTGACTTCCACGAAGACGTAGATGCTGTCGTTGGCCCAGATCTCCACCTCTTCCACTTCCTCGCCGGGAATGCCGTTGACATTCATGCGAAAACGTTCTCCGGACTCATTGGCCAGGCGCACTTTGCCGATGCGCACGGCGCGGTCGTTGCGGTTGAATACCTTAAAAGAGCGGGTAGCGGAGCCGAGTTCTGTAAAAACTGTGTCAAAATGAAGCGTGTCTACCGAGAATTCCAGGGTGAAATTACCGTCTGTGAGGAAAGCTTCTTCATCTTCACAGGAGGAGAATAATAGGAGGAACAGGGCGGCAAGCCCGAGGAATGTATACTTCATACCGGGTTTTGACTTTAAAAACGACAGGCGAGCCTGCGCATTTTGTGGCCTAAAAATAAAATAATCTCCTTAGCTTGCAGGAGACATCAGGTAAATTTCGTTTTTCACCTGAATTCCGGCAAGAGATGAGCCTTCAAAAGGCTTATAGAACTATCTTTCAACAGAGTTGTTTCCCCTTCCAAATCCAAACCGTACTATTGTCCATCCCTTAAATGTTTGGGCTGGGACACAAAAGTTGTCTAATTTTCTCCTAACTTTGTGGAGCAAAATAGGCTAACTAAATTGAAGAAACCGGTAATTGACGTCATTATTCCTGCCTACAATGAAGAACGATCCATAGGCTTAGTCTTGGCGGACATCCCCAGAAGCCTGGTGCGGGAAATAATCGTCTGTAATAATGCCAGTACGGACCGTACGGCCGAGGTAGCCCGCCGGGGCGGCGCTACTGTCCTGGACCAGCCCCGCAAAGGATACGGCAGCGCTTGCCTGAAAGGCATCGAATATTTGGAAGCCAAGCCAGCAAGCGAAAAGCCGGATATTGTCGTTTTCTTAGATGCCGATTACTCAGACCATCCCGAAGAAATGCCAAATGTAGTGCAGCCTATCCTGGAAGCAGGATACGATCTGGTGATTGGGTCAAGAGCGTTAGGCGATAAGGAACGCGGGGCCATGATGCCGCAGCAGGTCTTCGGCAACTGGCTGGCTACTAACCTCATCCGGCTGATCTACAACTATCACTTTACGGACCTGGGGCCGTTTCGGGCCATCCGGTTTGAGAAATTGCTGGAGCTGGAAATGGAAGATCCTGATTTTGGCTGGACGGTGGAAATGCAGGTCAAGGCCGCGAAAAATAAATTTCGGTGTTTAGAGGTTCCGGTGCGTTACCGAAAGCGGGTTGGCGTGTCTAAGGTATCGGGTACGATCCGGGGAACTATTTTAGCCGGACATAAGATTATTTACACAATTTTTAAGCTTATTTAGAACAGGCTGGTTTGGGCCTCTGCCCTTCATCAGCCTCTTATTAACAAAACCCTTTGCAATGACATCTGTGATTGCCTACACGGTACTGGCCATTTACTCAGTAGCCCTCTTATACATCACCGTGTACTGTTTAATGCAGTTTAACCTTTTGTATCACTACAAAAAGCTGAAACGCGAGGAAGAGCAGGCTTCTCCTGTTCCCACCGAAAATAAGAAAAAGTACGCCCGCCGCATGGCCATGGCAGCAGCAAGCCACAAGCAAAGCCTGCACGCCGGCCACCGGCCCGCCGATATCGGCCTTCTGGAAGAAGAAGGCGAAGAATATCCCTTTGTAACCATACAGTTGCCCATTTTCAATGAGATGTACGTGGTAGAACGCCTCATCGACAGCATCGCGGCCTTCGATTATCCGCGTAGCCGCTTTGAGATCCACGTGCTGGACGATTCTACCGACGAAACGGTGGCCATCACCCGCCGCAAGGTGGAGGAGTACAAGGCCAAAGGGCTGCAGATCGAGCAGATCCGTAGGGAAAAGCGGCAGGGTTACAAAGCGGGCGCCCTGCGCGACGCCATGAAGTACGCCAATGGCCAGTTCATCGCCATCTTCGATGCCGACTTCCTGCCGCGCCCTGATTTTCTAAAAAAGACCATCCCTCACTTCGAGGATGATGACATCGGCGTGGTGCAGACCCGCTGGGAGCACATCAACGAAGATTATTCCCTGCTGACGCGCCTGCAGGCCCTGCAGCTCAACGTACACTTTACTGTCGAGCAAGTGGGCCGTATGGCCGGCGATTATATGCTGCAGTTCAACGGTACCGCCGGTGTATGGCGCCGCCGCACTATCGAAGATGCCGGAGGCTGGGAGGCCGATACGCTCACCGAGGATTTTGACCTCAGCATCCGGGCGCAGCTCAGAGGCTGGAAGATCAAATTCCTGGAGGAGATCGGCT
>CAYVVK010000860.1:2530-2788 GCA_964454855.1 uncultured Phaeodactylibacter sp.
CGCGGAAACGGCCAAGAAAATGCTGCCTACAGTATGGCGCTCCAATAAGCTGAACCTGCGGCAGAAGATACACGCCACCACGCACCTGCTGTCGAGCACCGTATTCCTCTTCGTTTTCCTCACCGGCCTGTTCAGCGTACCCCTGCTGTTTATGCTGGGCGAGCTGATAGAACTGGGCTTCAGCAAGAACTTCTTTGCCTATTTCCTGGTGGGCCTGCTGTCTATCATCGGCGTATACTACGTAGCGAACGTACAGGC
>CAYVVK010000861.1:0-2785 GCA_964454855.1 uncultured Phaeodactylibacter sp.
AGGGCCTTGTCCTTTTCGAAGTACTTCTGGTACTCATCCAGGGTGGTGGCGCCGATGGTGCGCAGCTCGCCGCGCGCCAGTGCCGGCTTGAGGATGTTGGCGGCATCTACGCCCCCCTGGCCGCCGCCGGCGCCGATGAGGGTGTGGATCTCGTCGATGAAGAGGATGACCTCGCCATTGGATTCGGCCACCTCCTTGATGACGCCCCGCAGGCGCTCTTCAAAATCGCCTTTGAACTTGGCGCCGGCGATCAGCCCGGCGATATCCAGGGTATAGATCTTCTTTTCGCGCAGGTTCTCCGGCACATCTCCCTTGACGATGCGCCAGGCGATGCCTTCCACGATGGCTGTCTTACCCACGCCGGCCTCACCCACCAGGATGGGATTGTTCTTCTTGCGGCGGCTGAGGATGTGCAGCACGCGGCGGATCTCCTCATCGCGGCCGATGATGGGGTCGAGCTTGCCGTTCTCGGCGCGCTCGTTGAGATTGATGCCGAAGCGGTTGAGGGCGTTGTAGCTCTCTTCGGCGCTCTGGTCGGTTACCTTTTTACCCTTGCGCAGCTCTTCGATGGCCGTACGCAGGCCGTCTTCGGTGGCGCCCATCGTCCCCAGCATCTTGGCTACCTTGGTGTCACCGCTGAGGATGCCGAGCAGGATCAGCTCTATGGAGATGTATTCATCCCCGAAATCAGCCAGCATCTTTTTGGCGCGCGCCAGCGCCTGATTGGCTTCCTTGGTGAGGTACTGCTTTTCAGTGCCTTCCACCTTGGGGTAGCCCTTAATGTCGCGCTCGAGCTGTGTTTTGAGCGCCGCCAGGTTGACGTTAACCCGGCTGAGCAGGAAGGCCGCCACGTTTTCATCCGTTTCGATGATGCCCTTGAGGATGTGGGGAATGTCCACCTGCTGCTGGTCGAGCCCGGCAGCTACCTTCTGGGCCTTGATGATGGATTCCTGGGCTTTTATCGTGAAATTGTCGTAGGTCATGCTTTTGTTTCTTCTTTTCGGTATGTGCTTGTTAAGGGCAGCCGGAACAGCTGCCTCAAAACGAGCCCTAAAATAACACTATGGCGGTAGAATGGCAACGCCGCTTACAACTTATCCTACAAATAAGAGATTCCAGCGCATTAAAGCCGGGAAATGATCGAGGAAGCGGCAGGAAGATGGCAGTCATCTTGGAGGTGTCTGCTTTCTTAGCTAAATTTCCGAAAACAAACGAAAATGGCCAAATTCAACCTTTACCTTGCCTTGTTATTGCTCATTGGCGCCCTCGCCTGCACCTCCGAAAGCAAACAGGAAGCGGCTGAAGAAAAACCCGCACTGCCCATCCTGGCATATTACGTTCCCGGTGAAGGCAACCAGCCTGCCGAGCTGCCCCTCGATCAGCTCACCCACATCATCTTCTCCTTCACCAAGGTGATTGACGGGGAGATGAAGTTCAGAAATAAGGAATTTCCCGAAATACTTCGGGCACTCGTAGCCCAAAAGGAAAAGCATCCCCAGCTCCAGGTTATGATCGCCTGCGGCGGCTGGGGCGCCGATGGCTTTTCAGATATGGCCTTCACGCCGGAAAGCCGGCAGAAGTTCGTCAACAGCGCCATCGCCTTCATCGAGGAGTATCAGCTCGACGGCATCGACATCGACTGGGAGTACCCGGGCCTGCCCGCCGCCGACACCAAATACCGGCCGAATGAGGATAGAGAAAACTTCACTCTGCTGATGAAAGGCCTGCGGGAAAAACTGGACGGCCTCGGCCGCCCGCAAACCCTCACCTTCGCTTCCGCCGGATGGGAACGCTACTACGATCACATCGAGCTGGACAAGGTGATGCAGTACGCCGATTACATGAACGTCATGACCTACGACCAGGTAGTGGGAAATACCCCCTACACCGGCCATCATACGCCCCTGGGCTGGATCCGGATGGAAGACATTAAGGCCTATCCTTTTTATGAACACTTTGAAACCCGGGAAAAGGAAAGCGGCATCACCGGCCCCGGCTCCGTGAAAAAGATCGTCGATTACTGCCTGGGGCTGGGCGTCAGGCCGGAACAGATCGTGATCGGCGGCGCCTTCTACGGCAGGGCCTGGCAGGGAGTGCCTCCGGCCAACAACGGCCTGTACCAGCCCAACCAGGGGCCCTACATCAGCTGGTGCCCCTACAGCCGCATCCGGGAAGAATTCGAAGACAAGAACGGCTATCAGCGGTACTGGGACACCATTGCCGAAGCCCCTTACCTCTACAACCCCACCGATAGCATCTTCATCTCGTATGATGATACCGCTTCTTTCAGGCTCAAAACGGAATATGCCATCGACAAAGGCCTGGGCGGCATCATGTTCTGGCAACTGAGCCTGGATACCAAAGAGGAGAATGGCTTGTTGGATGCCATTTATGAAGCGAGCCGGTAAGATTAGGTGTCAGACACCTCAGAGGTGGCTGCCACCTCACGCTGAAAACGTACATAACTATCATCCGGCCACAGCCAGCTGCCCAGCAGCATGGCGCCCAGGCTGGCCAGGCCGCCGTAGATCAGGCTGGGGACTTCCGTTCCCAACACCTCGCAGATGATCCACACGGCCATGCCCAGCAATATGGCGGCCATGGCCCCGCGATGCGAGGCCCGCTTCCAGTACAGCCCCGCCGTCAGCGGGATGAAAAGCGAGACCAGGCTCAGGGCTGAAGACTGTGCTACCAGATCGTAGATGTCCTGGCTCCAGGCGGCCATAGCGGCGGAGGCTAGTGCCACCCCTACTACCGACAGGCGCATGATGTACAGCAGGCGCTC
>CAYVVK010000862.1:0-2782 GCA_964454855.1 uncultured Phaeodactylibacter sp.
ATCGAAGAGTACGCCGAGCACCACACCCAGGTGCAGGTGGTGTGCACCATACCGGTCATGTTCTCCTATTGGGCTAAACCTGAGGACGGCCTGGAACTGGCCCGCTTCCTCAACGACGACATTGCCCAAACCGTGGCGGATCACCCCAAACACTACGTCGGCCTGGGTACCCTGCCCATGCAGGATGCCGATCTGGCCATCCGGGAACTGGAGCGCTGTAAGGAGATCGGCCTGGTGGGCATTCAGATCGGCTCCAACATCAACGATAAGAACCTGAACGAGCCCGAATTCTTTCCCATATTCCAGGCCGTGCAGGACCTGGATATGGCCCTCTTCGTCCACCCCTGGGAAATGATGGGCTTCCACTCCATGCGCAAATACTGGCTGCCCTGGCTGGTGGGCATGCCCGCTGAAACCTCCCGCGCCATCTGCTCTATGATCTTTGGGGGCGTTTTTGAACGGCTGCCGGGCCTGCGCGCCTGCTTCGCCCATGCCGGGGGATCCTTTCTGCCTACCATTGGCCGGGTGCAGCACGGCTTCGACTGCCGCCCCGACCTGGTGGCCATCGACAATAAGGTGCCGCCCAGCCACTATCTGGGTAAATTCTGGGTGGACAGCATCACCCATGACCCCCGAATGCTGAAATATGTATTGGAAACTGCCGGTGAAGAACGGGTCTGCCTGGGTTCCGATTACCCCTTCCCCCTGGGCGATCTCGATATCGGCACCTTTATCCGTGAAATGGAGCTGCCGGAAAAAACATTGGAAAATATTTATGCCAATAATACCCTGGCCTGGCTCAACCTGAGCCGCCACGATTTTGAACCCAAACCCTAATTCCAACCCCCTAAATCTTAGTCACATGCAACATCTTCTTTCCTTCATCCTGATCTTTTTGCTCGGCCAGGGCGGCATTTTATCTGCCCAGTCCGCCGAGCCTACTCTTCTGCTGCGCCACCCTTCCGTCAGCGGGCAGCACATTGCCTTTACTTACGCCAATGACATCTGGATCGCCGATAAGGACGGCAGCGAACCCCGCCGGCTTACCATCCACGATGGAGCGGAGGGTTATCCCGTCCTCTCTCCCGATGGAAAATGGGTGGCCTTTTCCGGCGATTATGATGGCAACTACGACGTATTCGTCGTCTCCACTCAGGGCGGGATGCCCAAACGGCTGACCTACCACCCCGAATATGACTTCGTGCGGGGCTGGCATGGCGACAAGGTGCTGTTCTCCTCCTTCCGGGGGGCTTATTCCAGCCGGTTTACGCGGATGTACGAAATCGGCATGGAGCAAGGCGGTTAAGCGGGTCGATACCGACTTGTACTCGGCGCCGGATCAGGCCTTCCATGCCGGTTGGTCGCCTGACAGCAAGTGGATCGCTTACGCCCGCAAGCTGGACAACCAGCTCAAGGCCGTATTCCTCTATGAACTGGCCAGCGGAAAAAGCCATCAGGTAACCGACGGCATGAGCCATGCCGATTTTCCTGCCTTCAGCCGCGACGGCAAGTACCTCTTCTTCGGCCCCAGCACCAACTACGGCCTGAATGCCGGCTGGCTGGACATGACCAGCTACGAGCGTGAGGTGGTGAACAACCTGTATGTGCTGGTGCTGGAAAAAGGAGAACCCTCGCCTTTCCGCCCCGAAAGTGATGAAGAGCCCGTTGGGGAAGAAAAAGAAAGCGAAGAGGAGGCTGAAAAAAGGGAAAAAGAAAAAGATAAGGAGGAGGTGAACGTAAAAATAAGCCTGGAGGACATGCTGGCCCGTATCGTAGCGCTCCCCACGCCTGCCGGCCCATATTCTGCGCTCAACGGTGCGGTGAAGGGCAAGCTGCTGTACCTGGAGCAGCTGGACGGCCGCCCCGGCTACAAACTACAGGCCTTCGATATGGAAAAACGAGAGGCCGAAACCCTGATGGAAGGGATTTTTGGCTATGCCGTCAGTGCCGATGGCAAGAAGCTGATCTACCGCGCCAATGGCAATACCTTTGGCATCGTCGATGCCGGCAGCAAGGCCTCTGAGGGTGATGGCAAGCTCGATATGGGCAGTATGAAAGTGTATGTCGACCCACCCAAAGAATGGGCGCAGATATACAATGAAGTGTGGCGCATCGAGCGAGATTATTTTTACGTAGAAAACCTGCACGCTGCCGACTGGAAAGCGGTGAAGGAAAAATACGAGCCCTTCCTGCCCTACGTTGGCCATCGGGAGGACCTCAACTACCTGCTTTCGGAAATGATGGGGGAACTGGTGGTTGGCCACAACTATGTAGGAGGGGGTGACTTCCCGGACATTCAGGAGGTGAACACCGGCCTGCTGGGAGCCGATTATGAGCTCGAGAACGGCCGCTACCGCATCCGCCGCATCTTCAGCGGATTGAACTGGAATCCCGATTTCCGGGCGCCCCTAACCGAGCCGGGGGTGGAGGCCAGCGCAGGAGATTACATCCTGGCCGTCGACGGAGAACCGCTCAATGGCAATGAGAACCTCTTTGAGCGCTTCCGCAACAAGGTCGGTAAGCAAGTGGTGATCACCCTCAATGGCCAGCCCTCGGAAGAAGGGGCCCGGGAAGTGACGGTGGTGCCTATAGATGACGAGACCAACCTGCGCAACATGGCCTGGGTGGAAGGCAACCGGCAGAAGGTGGATGAAATGACCAATGGCCGGGTGGCCTACGTCTACCTGCCCAATACCGGCGGTGGCGGCTATACCTTCTTCAACCGCTACTACTTCTCGCAGCTGGACAAGGAGGCGGCCATCATCGACGAGCGCTTCAACGG
>CAYVVK010000863.1:0-2771 GCA_964454855.1 uncultured Phaeodactylibacter sp.
CCTCAGCGATAAACCGCCCGTCCTGAAAAAGACCAAACACTGGTACTTCAAGCTGGACAAACACGAGGATTGGCTGCGCAAGTGGATCGATGAAGGCATCCTGGATGGAGAACAACACCATAACCCCAAAGCCTGGAAGAAACACGTGGTTGGCCAGTGCCTCTCCTGGCTGGACGGCGGCCTGAAACCCCGCTCCATCACGCGCGACCTCAACTGGGGCATTCCCGTACCCCTGGAAGAGGCCAAAGGCAAGGTGCTCTACGTCTGGTTTGATGCGCCCATCGGTTATATCTCCTCTACTAAACAATGGGCCAAAGAGAACGACAGGGACTGGGAACAGTACTGGAAAGATGAGGATACTCAGCTGATACACTTCATCGGCAAGGACAACATCGTCTTCCACAGCATCGTCTTCCCGGCCATGCTGAAAGCACACGGCGAGTTCAACCTGCCCGCCAATGTGCCGGCCAACCAGTTCCTGAACTTCGAAGGCCAGAAGTTCTCCAAGTCCCGCGGCTGGGGCATCGAGCAGCACGAATACCTGGAGGAGTTTAAAGATTTCCCTAACAAGGAAGATGCCCTGCGCTACGCCCTCATCCGCAACATGCCCGAAAACCGGGATTCGGACTTCAAGTGGGACGAGTTCATCGATTTCCACGACAAGGAGCTGGCTGACAACCTGGGCAACTTCGTCAACCGCGTCATCGTCCTGGCCAACAAATATTTCGACGGCATTGTACCCGATACGGAACTCAACCTGAGGGAAACCCTGACGAATGTCCGGGAGATCGTACAAAAGATCACCGGCGAGCTGGACGCCTTCAGCTTCCGCTCCGCCGCCCTGGCCCTCATGGAACTGTCCTCCTGGGGCAATACCTACCTGCAGGACGTCTCCCCCTGGAATATCTACAAGCAAGACCCGGACAGCCCGCTGATCGCCGACTGCATGTTCACTTCTCTGCAGATCACGGCCCTGCTGAGCCTGCTTTGCGAGCCCTTCATTCCTTTTACGGCGCCCAAGATCCGTAAACTCCTGAACCTGCCCGATATTCAGAACGGCGATTTACACGATGTGCTCAAAAAAATGGAGGCCGGCAAAGCGCTATTACCCTCCGGCCACAAGGTGGGCCAGCCCGAGCTTTTATTCGCCAAGATCGTCGACCGCAAGGACGACAGCCGCCTGCAGATCGTCAACCGCCAGAAAGAGAAGCTGCAGGCCATCGAGGAAACGGAAAAGGCAGCCGAGCGCGAGCCCCTCAAGCCCACCATAGAGTACGACGATTTCGCCAAGCTCGACCTGCGCACCGGCACCATCATCGCTGCCGAAAAAATGCCCAAGGCCGACAAGCTGCTCAAGCTGACGGTAGACCTCGGCAACGAGCAGCGCACCGTAGCTGCCGGCATTGCGAAGTTCTTTAAGCCGGAAGCACTGCCCGGCCAGCAGGTGGTACTGGTGGCCAACCTGGCGCCCCGCAAGCTGCGCGGCGTGGAATCCCAGGGCATGATCCTCATGGCGGAGAACGACAAAGGGGAACTGGCATTCGTAAGCCCGCAGAAAGGCTGGGGCAATGGTTTTATCGTACGATAGATGAATACACCCGAGGCGGGAAAAAAAGGAAAGTTGTTCGTATTTACCCTACTGGGCGGGCTGGCCTTTGGCCTGGCGGCTCAGCTGGCGTGGCTGTATGAGATCATCTACCTTATCGGCTGGGATGGTACAGAATGGCTGAACTACAGCCACCGCTCGGTTTTCGTCATTACCATGCTCGCCGTGCTGGCCTACCTGCTGCCTTTCCGCCTGGAAAAGCCAATGCCCCTGCAAAAGTGGCTGGCGGCCACGGCCCTGCTTTTCGGCCACGCCATTCTGGCCTACTATCTGGCCAAGCCTTCCGTTTACGAACTCTTTGGCAAAGCGTCCATAGATATTCTACCGCCCTCCGGCTGGCTGCTCTTCCTGGCGCTGAGTAATGCTTACGCTTTCTTCTATGCCACCAACCTGCTTATCCATTCTGTTAGCCGCTGGCTCATCCTCTGCGTTGCGCTGGCCATCATAGCCAGCCTGCCTGTGAGCGCCCATCTGGTAGATTTCTGGAATGGCCCTGCTCCATTCCATCACGACGAACTAGTGGATGGTGTTAAGGCGGGCCTCCCCTTCTTATGGCTGCCTTTCTCCCTGAGCCTCTGCGGCTATGTGGCCAACCAGTTCCTTCGCCAACCGGAAGAAAAGCCGCCGCCGGAGGAGTATGAGGATATACTGGATGCGCCTTTTGAGTAGCTAAGGCTATTATATTGTTCTGTCCGCCTATTTAAATGTAATAGTAACAATTCAGCAATGCTGACAATTCGTCCCGGAAGCCTGAAAACAAGTCTTCCTGGCTCTGCGGACGAAGCGATATAAGTGAATTACTCTTGCCCAGGCACCAACAATTTAGCCCATACCCATACCCATACGGACCCGTACCGGGGCGGGGCCGTACCGGGGCGGGTTTCACTACGCTCAACAATGTAATAATGTAACACTTTAGCAATTTAACAATGTAACACTTTAAAAATGCTCACTCCACTTTAAGTACGTCAACCGGCTTTCGCGAAGCCGCCCAGAGTGCTTCCCTGCCCACGCTCAGCGCTGCCAGAAGCACCCCTCCGGCAATGGCTGCCAGGAACAGCCAAACCGGCAGATCCGCCCGGTAGGCGAACTGCTGCAGCCAGCGCTGCGACAGCCACCAGGCCAACGGCCAGGCCAGCAGGCCGGCGAGCAAGGCCAGCCAGAG
>CAYVVK010000864.1:0-2761 GCA_964454855.1 uncultured Phaeodactylibacter sp.
GTAAAGCTGGCCACGCCTACATTATCGGAAGCCGTGGGTGCCGTCCAGCTGACGATAGCGCCACATTCTCCGGCATCATTGTCTACAGTAATGTTGGCCGGGCAATTGCTGATCACCGGCGCTTCGTTATCGGTGGCTGTTGGGCAATCCAGGAGCGCTACCGTCTCGGCATTGCCTCCGGCGCAGTTTTTATCGTCTACATCTCGCACATCAACCTCAATGGCAGCCGGAGAAGCCAGCGGGCCCGGTACCGTGGCTGTGATCGCCAGGCCGGCGCCATTGGTGGCGGCGCCAGTAACGGAACCCAGCACATCGCCGGTATTCACGTCAAACACTTCGTAGTTGCCGCTGCCGTTCAAGGCATCGAAGGTAACTTCAAACTGGGCATCGTCCCCGTTACAGCTGGCCGGGCCGGCACTTACGTTGCTGATCGAACAGGGCAAGGGTACCGGCAGTATGCAGAAGCCGGAAATCTTGGCGTTGTCTTGGGTTGTAGCAAGAGCAATCTCAAGGCCATTGCCATCGCTTACCGAAACGGGGAAAGACTCGACGATGGCCGCATCAGCGCCCACCTTGGCAAAGATGTCGTATTCATCCACCCCATTGCCCAGGACGTTTACGCCCTCGAGGTCGACGGAAAACACCCTGGCTCCCACGCCGCCATTACCATTGGGCGCCTGTGCGGAACTCTGGTAGATCTCTGCAAAGTGGAGTACTACGGTGTAATTGCCGTCGGGCACCGCCACGGTGTATTGGAGATCTCCGTAACGCTCGGTCTGATAGATGGCGTCATCCAGCGTGTAGGCTATAGGCAGGCCGTTTTTTTCAAAGGCAGTACCCCCCATGAAAGAATTATCCGTGGCATACAGCAGCTGGTTCGTTGCCGTATAGTCACTGCCTCCGGAGTTGATGCAGATATTGTCCAGTGCCGGGTCGAACACCACCAGGGTGACCGGCAGGCTGGCGTCCGAATATCCGGTGACCGGGCCTGCGGTGACGGTAGCGGTGTAGATGCCCGGCTCCAGGCCTGTGGCATCAGCGGTGAAGGTATAGCCGCTGCCCTGAGTCATAGAGGAAGGCACGGCCAGCCATCCGGAAGCCTCCGGGCCGTAGGTTACATCCAGGGCTGCCGGGGCCGGCATGGTGGAGGCATCCTCCGTGTCTATGAAAACGTCATCGCTGGACTGGCTGCCGCCCTCCGGTGTTACCAGAGTAAGCTGGCCGGGTTCGAAGGCCAGGGCGGCCACGGTGGGCATAGTCAGGTTAAAGGTAACCATATCCATGGCTTCGGGATTCTCAAACTCATCATGGCCGCTGTAGGCGGCCTTGACGACGATGATATTCTCCCCGATCACCAGGCCATCGGCGGAGCTGAGCGCCCAGCTGATGGTTCCGGCAGGGGAGGCGGCTGTGGAGATGCGGTTGGAAAAATCAGGATTGTCGGGGTCATCGGGGTTGACGAAGATGTGGAAGTGTTCATTGATTCCGTAGTCCATGCCGCTGGCCGTCCATTCCAGGGTAATATCCGTTCCTTCGAGGCTTTGCCCTTCGGTAGGGTCGGTAATGGTAACTACCGGGCCGGGTACATCAACCTGCACACTGCCCGTGCCTTGCAGGCTTCCGCTGTCCGTCACCTTGGCCTCCAGGGTAAGCGCACCCGCCTGCGTCAGCTGGCCGGTAAAGGAGGAGCCGGAGCCGGAGAAGCCGGCGTCGTCGGGAGAAGACCAGTTGATGCTTCCGGAAAGGTTGCCGTCTTCCTGGTCCCAGGCGGCGGCTAAAAATTCGGTGCTTGTCCGGCGGGCTACGGTGGCGCCATTTGCGGGCTGGTAAATATCCACCACAGGGGCGTTATTCACTCCATTGTCCGGGCGTACGCAGATGGCGGAGATCTTTGGGTTTTCTACCATTGGGTTGAAATCGATGGTCAGGCCGTTGCCGTCTGATACGGTGACGGTTATATCTCTGATCAGCGCCTTCAGCGGGGCGTTGGTGCCGCCTTTGGCAGGATCGAGGATATCGAAATTGGCGAATTGTGGAACAGCATTGCCTTCGATGACGATACCAAAGATGCGGTCGCCGGGCACACCGCTGCCGGCGTTCTGGTTACCGGACACACCATGGTAGGTCTCAGCAAAGAACAGTTCCACGATATAATCCCCGTCGGGCACATTGATATCATATTGGAAATCGCCCCAGCGTTCGGTGTGGTAGAGCACATCGTCATCCGTATTGGCGATCTCGTTGGAGGCGTTAATGGAGGCGGTATTCCCTCCTGTGAATGCATTATCTGCCAGGAACAGCAGCCCGCCTACAGTGGTGTAATCCGGGCCACCGGCGTTGATGTAAATGGGGCCCGTAAATGTTCCTTCCGGATTGGCCATCCAGCTGAAATTGATCGTAGTGGAACCAGTGGGCATGCCATCATCGGTTACCGTTACGGAAACATTGTAAGGGCTGCTGCCCGATGCGCCTATATCGACTGTACCGGAGATGAGGCCGGTATTGGCGTCAATACCCAGGCCGGGAGGCAGCCCGGAAGCCGAGTAGCTGATATTGTCTGAATCGTCGATGGCTGATATCTGCAGGCTCACTACATCGCCTTCCTGGTTCGTCTGGTTTCCGGGGTTCATGACCATGGGGTTGTCGTTCTCGCTGGTTTCCACAGAGCGGATCTCGATGCCCTTCAGTGCTGGGTTCTGTATGCCGAGGTGCAGAAACTCCAGGTCCAGGGTACCGGATCGCGTCCGCGCGGTGGAGCTTG
>CAYVVK010000865.1:0-2758 GCA_964454855.1 uncultured Phaeodactylibacter sp.
AGGACTCGCTCTATGCTTGGGCAGATGAAGAAGCGCCTATGATCAATTTGCCGCCCCTCTTTGACCAAGCATAGAGCGAGTCCTTTTCTTCCTGAGAGAACTGCTCCATGTTATTTGAGGTCATATCAAAGGCGCCAAAAAAGAAAATGTCTTCATTAGGGATGCTGCCCACCCCTGTCAATGAGCCTGACGTCTGGTACCCATCAATAATGAGGATTTCCTTGCCATAAGTCCCGTTATCGCCAAAATTGTCCGGGTTTTCCAGTTTGGCCCGGGAGTTTACCATTTGGCTGCCGTTGAGGGTATAGCCATTATCGCCCAATGGCTGCCGATCGGTGCTGATGGAATGCAGCCGTAGGGTGTCCTGGGCGGACAAGGCCAGGAAAAAGAGTAAAAACGAGGTAGTAAGTAAAGGTTTACGCATCATGGTAAATAGGGTTTGTGATGAATAAAATGATGAACGGTCACCTCACCCGCTACTGAGCGTGATCGGTGATCTTACGATAGGTAGTGCTCCCTTTTGAAAAAGGTAACCACCCCCTTGACCCAAAAATTTTCTTATTTATTTCTTCACCCCTCACTGGCAAGGTCCAAAAGCCTACGCTATGCCATTTACCATCCACATACTTGTGGTCAGTACTTTCGTTTGGATACGCGCCGATTCGTTTCGCTGCGGCCACAGTGGAAATGCTAAAAATCTCGCTGAATGATCTGGATGAAATGCAGTGATGGGAAAGCGGCGAGGCTAGGCCGCTTCCGTTGGCTTTAGCGCCCTACTACTCTTTTTACGAGAAAGCTCTTGATCACAAAAAACAGTGTAAATTTAGCCCACAAAAACGACTGATAACGATGAGCGAATTCCAATGCTATAAGTTCAAGACCATTGACCGCCCCCTCTCCGACCAAGAGCGACAAGAAGTGGACGCGCTGTCCAGCCGCGGGCACGTTACTGCTACCTCAGCTACCTTTATTTACCATTACAGCGACTTTCGGCATGATGTGAAGAAGGTGCTCGAAAAATATTTCGATGCCATGCTCTATTTCAGCAACTGGGGTACCCGGCGGCTCCTATTCCGCCTTCCTGCCCAGTTGATGGATGCTGAGGCCATCTGCAAATATGCCTATGAAAACAAGTGGGGCGATGACCACCTGCGCATCTGGAAGAAGGGCGAATACTATCTAATGGATTTTTACCAGAGCGATGAGGACGGGGGCGAATGGATGGAAGAAGATGATTACGAACTCGGTGATTTAGCTGTGCTTCGCCATGACATCCTCCAGGGCGACTACCGGTCGCTGTACCTGTTCTGGGCTTCCATTTCCCAACTCGATAATGATGAGGAAAAAGATGAGGACGAGAACGATTTTGGTGAAATTCCTGACGAAGACGCCGCTACCCCGCCGCCGCCCGTGCCGGCAGGAATGAAAAAATTGTCCTCCGCGCTGAAGTCTTTCATCGGATATTTTCAGGTAGGTGAAGACCTCGTGGCGGCTGTTCAATCGGCCAGCCCGACTGCTGGCTCCGCTCTTGAATACAAAAAGCTGCTGCCCCAATTGCCACCCGACGAGCGCACGGAATGGCTTGTCCGGCTGTTAGATGGTGAGACGAGCCTCGATATTTTATTGAAGAAGCGCTTGGAACAGCTTTCTCCCGCTCCGCCGAAAAAGAAAGAAGCCATCCTCTCCCCCGCCGAGCTGAGCGCCAAAGCCCTACTGGCAACCGAAGCAAGGAAGAAACGAGAAACCGCCGCCGCCCGTGCCGCTCATAAAAAGCGTATGCAGGAACTAGCCAAGCAAGAAGAGTCACTTTGGAAAAGCGTAAGCTTTAACATCAACCGGCAAACAGGAAAATCCTACGATCTAGCTACTAGCACACTGAAAGACCTGAAAGACTTGGCGGAATTTCAGGGAAAACAAGCTGCTTTCAAAGGGGCAATGCTCAATCTGAAGGAGGAGTTTTCCCGCCGTACGTCACTCATTAAGCGTTGGGAGGCAGCGAGACTTTTTTAATGGAGACGGCGAGCTACTTTGAATTTCTGTTGATTATTCCTGTGGCATCAGGGCAAGCCAATAACCGATAACCATCCAGCGCATACAGCAATGCTCCGCCTTTGAGGCAAAAGTAGAGTTATCGGACAACTTCGAGTTGTCCGATAACTTCGACCCGCCGAGCCACCGGCCGATTTTTCCTTTCTCGGAGGCGGAGATGGGGTTGCCGGACAAATCCAATTCTGCAGGTTTTTCAATTCTCCGATTTGCGCAGGCAGGCTGCTCCTTCTCCGTCTCCGTTGCGAGGGGTTTCAAACCCTGAGCCTCCCCCCAAAAACTGCTCCATGACGTTGTCGATGCGGCAATAGGGCTGCACGAAAAGCAATTCCACCAAGTCTTTGCTGTATATTTTGGGCTTTTGGGAGCGGATGCTTTCTGCCGTCAGGTTAAACAGATCGTTGATTTGGTTGATTTGGCTGATAGTCTCCAGTGCCGTTACCTCCACCGCCCTGCATATGTTTATTTCGGAGTATCTGGTTCTTTCCCACTTTTGGTGGAAAGTAACAGTGTAATCAAATCCGGTGTGGTATTTTCGAGATATGGTACCCCGGCACTACTACCTATCTCCAATTCGGTTCAGCCTGAGGCTCTGGAGCGGCAGGCTGATCATTTCTTACTGAAAACGCTTATAAACGATTAAGTACGGTAAAATACTGATTATCTGTTGATTAAATGCGCATGTTGCGTTAAATTTCACCGTAAAAAAGCA
>CAYVVK010000866.1:0-2753 GCA_964454855.1 uncultured Phaeodactylibacter sp.
GGGTCCAGAAATAGTTTATCCTGTTGCAGGAGTACGTCTATCTGTTTGAAGAAGGCGGCGTCTTCCCTGATGTCCTTGGGCTCTGGCGGGGGGCGCAGCAGAATATCTTCGGCCAGTTTTTCATCTTTCAGGCTAACCGGGCGTACGGGCTCTTCGGGTGTGGTAATCACAATGGCGAAACCCGCGATGATGGCCGCATCGATCACCAGTATGGCGATATCCAGCCACAGGCTGGGTTCCGCCCATCCGTTGATCAACAGCAACAGCTTGGCGATGGCGAGTATGGCTTTTACCGACCAGCTGCCAAAGACGAGGGTGAGCATACTCACTCGCCCGGCTGGCAGATTGCTGCGTATCTGCTTGAGCTTGGCCCGGCGCTTTTGCAGGTAGAAGAGCGTAGGAGTGAGGTAGGCCAGCAGGTAGAGTTGAGGGGCGATCTCCCAGTAGGAAGGCCGCAGCAGCATCAACTGGCCGGGTATCAGGCCGATAAGGCCAACAATGGCAAAGGGCAAAAACTGAAACCAGTCGCGCTCCCACTTCAGCGGTTTGCCCAGCAAGGAGCGGGCGTAAAGCAGAATGAGCGGGGCCAGCAGGAAATCGAGGGCATAGTTGTACAGCGGCGCCGAATTCTCCAGCCACAGGCCGTTGACGAATATATTGAGGTACTGCAGGGCAATAAGGCCGATGACAGCCGCGAGAATTCGGTTGGACTGACGGTCTTTGCCCGGCCCCAGTAGTAATAAAAGGCTGAGGAGCAGGGCCAGCACCATCATCAAAAGGCCGAGAATAAGAAAGGCCAGGTCTGAATTAGGCATGATGGAGGTTGGCTTTAACTATGTGAGCCGGAAAATAACAAATGCCGGTGAATAATCAAACCTGCTCGCTGCCTACCCTTGCTTCTCCACGTTAATGGCCACCTTGATGTCTCCGGGCAGCTCGATCTCCTCTCCCTTAGACAGGCCTTCCACCAGTTCGAGGCCGGTGGCCAGGGTTTCGCTTTTGATGTAGTCGCCATACTGCTCCACGGCGGGCACCAGCGCCTCGTCTCTCTCCAGCTGCACCCGGATCTTGTCGGTCACCTCAAAGTCCTTATCCTTCCGGATGTTCTGAATGCGGTTGACAATATCGCGCGCCATGCCTTCGGCGATCAGGGCCTCGTCCAGCGTGATGTCCAGCGCTACGGTGACCTCCCCGTCGTTGGCTACCTGCCAGCCGGGGATGTCTTCGGCGGTGATCTCGAAGTCTTCCAGCGTCAGCTCATAGGTGTTGCCGTTGACATTCAGGGTGTATTCTTTTTCGCGCTCTATTTTGGCGATCTCTTCCTGCCCCATGTTGCCGATGGACTGAGCAGCGGCTTTCATGTCCTTGCCCAGGCGGCGCCCCAGGGTCTTAAAGTTGGGCTTGATCTTTTTCTTGAGGATGCCCGTGGTCTCGGTGACGTACTCGATGTCCTTGACGTTGATCTCGGAGAGGATCAGCTCTTTGACGCCCTCCACCTGCTCCTGGAAATGGCTGTCCAGGATGGGAAGCAGGATCTTGTGCAGCGGCTGCCGTACCCTGATCTTCTCTTTCTTACGCAAAGAGAGGGCCAGGGAGGAGATGCGCTGGGCGTAATCCATGCGCTGTTCCAGATCCTTGTCGATGACGCTTTCATCGGCTGCCGGGAAATCAGTTAGGTGTACGGACTCCTGCTTTTCAACCTTCGTGGCCTCATTGAGGTTGCGGTACAGCCAGTCGGCGAAGAATGGCGCGATGGGCGCCATGAGCTTGGAAACCGTCAGCAGGCATTCGTAAAGGGTCTGGTAGGCGGCCAGCTTATCCTTATCCATGGCCGCGCCTTTGCCGTTCTGCTGCTGGGAAGGTTTCCAGAAGCGGCGTCGGCAGAGGCGCACGTACCAGTTGGAGAGGTTGTCGTTGACGAAATCCTGGATCTTGCGGGCGGCCTGCGTGGGCTCGTAGTCGGCGTAGTCGGCATTCACCTCCTTTGCCAGGGTGTTGAGCAGAGAGATGACCCAGCGGTCGATCTCGGGGCGCTCCGCCAGCGGCACCTGCTCCTGCTGGTTGAGAAACTGGTCGATATTGGCGTAGAGGGCGAAGAAGGAATAGGTATTGTAGAGCGTACCGAAGAACTTGCGCTGTACTTCCTCCAGGCCCTTGGTGTCGAACTTGAGGTTATCCCAGGGGTTGGAGTTGCTCATCATGTACCAGCGTGTTACATCGGCGCTGTACTTTTCGATGGTCTTAAAGGGGTCTACGACATTGCCCTTGCTCTTGGACATCTTGTTGCCGTCGGCATCCAGCACCAGGCCGTTGGACACCACGTTCTTAAAGGAAACGCTGTCGAACACCATCACAGCGATGGCGTGCAGGGTATAGAACCAGCCGCGGGTCTGGTCGACGCCCTCGGCAATAAAGTCGGCGGGGAATTTCTGCTCGAACACCTCCTTGTTCTCAAAGGGATAGTGCCACTGCGCGTAGGGCATGGAGCCGGAGTCGAACCAGACGTCGATCAGGTCAAGCTCGCGCTGCATGCGCTGACCGCTATCGGAAACCAGCACCACCTCGTCGATGAAGGGGCGGTGCAGGTCTTCGGGCACTTGTTGGCTGAGCCCCAGCGCCTTATTGGCCTTTTCGATCTCTGCAGCCAGTTCCTTCATGGAGCCGATGCACTTTTCCTCCTTCTGGTCTTCGGAGCGCCAGATAGGCAGGGGCGTGCCCCAGTAGCGCGAGCGCGAGAGGTTCCAGTCCTGCAG
>CAYVVK010000867.1:0-2747 GCA_964454855.1 uncultured Phaeodactylibacter sp.
CATGGCCATCGCCGGCGACCTGGCCTTCAACCCGCTGACCGACACGCTGACCAATGAGGAGGGCCAACAGGTAAAGCTCGACCCGCCCACCGGCGTGGAGCTGCCTCCCAAAGGTTTTGATGTGGAAGATGCCGGCTTCCAGCCGCCCGCCGAGAATGGCCGGGGCATCGAAGTGAAAGTGGATCCTGACTCGGACCGCCTGCAGCTGCTCACCCCTTTCGAGCCCATCACTCAGGAGCAGCTCAAAGGCATGCGCATCCTCATCAAGGCCAAAGGCAAATGTACGACCGACCACATCTCGATGGCCGGCCCCTGGCTGACCTACCGCGGCCACCTGGATAACATCTCCAACAACTGCTTCATCGGCGCCATCAACTACTTCAACGGGGAGATGAACAAAGTGGCCAACTATGTAGACAGCGAAGATAAGGCGGAGTACCTGCCGGTGCCCGATTCGGCCCGCAAGTACAAAGCCGCCGGCATCAGCACCATCGTCTTTGGGGAAGAGAACTATGGAGAAGGTTCTTCGCGCGAGCATGCCGCTATGGAACCGCGCCACCTGGGCGTCAAAGCTGTGGTGGTGAAGTCCTTTGCCCGTATCCATGAGACTAACCTGAAGAAGCAGGGTATGCTTGGCCTGACCTTCGTTAACCCCGAAGATTACGACAAGATCCGCCAGGACGACAAGATCGGCCTGCTGGGCTTCGACGAGATGGCCCCGGGCAAGAACCTGAAGATCGTGCTCCACCACTCCGACGGCTCTACTGATGAGTTCGAAGTGGCCCATACCTACAACCAGGCGCAGATCGACTGGGTGAGCGCGGGCTCGGCATTGAATAAGATCCGGAAGGAGCTGGCCAGCTCCTAACCGGGCGCTGGCTTTGTTGCTCCGGGCGTACTCACTCAGACGGTAATAGAAAATTGCCCCTCTAAAGAAAAAGCGCCAGACGGAAGTATCCCGTACTGGCGCTTTTTTCTTTAGTCAACTCAATCAACCCCACGGTCATCGAGGCTATAGCGGGCAGAGCAAATCAAGCCTTAAACTTCGCATCCAGCGTGATCTCCGCATTCAAAACCTTGGAGACCGGGCAGTTTTCCTTGGCGCCCTTGGCCAGCTCCATGAATTTGGCTTCGCTGATGCCGGGTACTTCCCCTTCCAGGGTAAGGTGAATTTTGGTAATGCCGAAACCGCCTTCCATTTTTTCCAGGGTGAGGGCTGCTTTGGTGTTCAGTTCTTTAGCCGTGAAGCCGGCCTTGCCGAGTTCTACGGCCAGGGCCATATTAAAGCATCCGGCATGGGCGGCGGCGATCAGTTCATCCGGGTTGGTGCCTTGCTTTCCGTCTTCATTTTCGAAGCGCATTTTGAAAGAATAGGGTTGTTTGTCCAGGACGCCGCTTTGGGTCGTGAGGGTTCCCTTTCCTTCTTTGCCGGAGCCTTGCCATACGGAAATTGCTGTTCTTTTCATTGGTAAAGTGCTGTTTTATTATGGTAATGAATCTATTCTGGAAAACAGGAAAGGCCCCGCCATGTTCGAGAAAGGCGAGGCCCTTTTTTTAGCTTATCAGATTTCGAATATCAGGCCTGTTCTTCTTCCCCGCGGAAGCGCCTGAGCAGATAGTCCATGTGTTTGCCGGCCGCCTCGCGGCCTCCCAGCCCGTAGGAGAGGGCGAAGGCTACAGCTACGGCGCCCAACGTCAGGCCGAAGGCCAGGTTGACGATCTCATTGGCGATGCCCATGGTGCGCAGGCCGATGGCCAGGAAAACGCCCAGCACCGCAAAGGGGACGATAGAGGATAGTATTTTTCCGCTCTCTGATGAGGCAAGCGCATTGGCTGCCAGAATGGACAAATAGTTGCCGACGGCGAGTATGGCCAGGCCGAAGAAGACCTGCCCCGATACCTCCAGCAAATTGTTGAGGATTTCGCTGAGCTGGGAAAAGTTCAGCCGTTCCACGCCGGTAATGATCCCGATGAACATGAGAAAGAAAAAGGCGATGCCCGCCAACAGGCTGGAGAGCGACTGCGCCCTTCCGATGATGCCTTCCAGTTTCAGGCGCTCAGCGAGTTCGTCGGTGCCCATGCCTTTCAGAATGTCTCTGAGGATTGCCGTCAGATAACGGCCGCCGATGTAAAATAGCCCAATGATGATGCCGGCGGCAAGGATATTGGGAATGGCAGCAAATATCTCATTGAGCATATCTCTGGCAGGGTCGGAAACCGCGCGGATCAGCAGGGCGGCAATCAGTCAGCCGATGAGTAATACGGCCAGAGCGCCCAGTACCCCGGGTAAATAAGTTCCGGCCTGATTGATCATGTTGTCGACGAATGTTTGTAGATTCATTGTATAGGAAGGTTTTAAGTTAGAAGAATTTGTGATGCGTATGGTCAGCACAGATGCTGCCAGGGTGAAATTTTTAGGAATGCCGGGCGATAAGATATGTTCGGCGGAGCTCACTCAGAATTCGGCGGCGCCCCTCAGCCGAAACGGAAAAGATATGTACAGGGAAAATCTAACGATATTCTATTATTAGAATCTTCATGGAGGGGCCATGTTCGGTAAATAAGTAGGCGGACAGATTTAGTTTACTTATACTGCTTCGAAAGCAGAGCCTGAAACGCTTTATTTTCAGGCGTTCCGGGCAGATTGTTACATTGTTGAATTGTTATATTGTTCTGTCCACCTACTTAATACTACTTTGTTACTTTAAAATGAAGCCGCGCCTGCCTGCCCGCCAGGCGGACGCCAG
>CAYVVK010000868.1:0-2743 GCA_964454855.1 uncultured Phaeodactylibacter sp.
TTGGGCTGCATATTGGCGGTGAAGTACAGGTCGGGCAGGCCATCCTGGTTGATATCGCCGATGGCCACTCCCCCGCCGTTGTAGAAATATTCATAGGAAAGGACATTCAGCTCCTCCGTTTCCGTAAGGGTATTGGTGAAGTCCACTCCGGAACGGGCAGGATCGAGGCGTTCAAACTGCGGCCTTTCCTTTTCACCTCCCTGGCAGGCCAGCAGGCCGAGGGCCAGCCCGGTGGCAAAAAGGCTTCTCATCCAGGCTTTCCGTTTTTTGCGGGAATCCAACAAACTGCAAGCATTCTTCATAACCGGTTAATATTCAATCTCTTAAAGTGTTAAACAAGTTTCATTTCTCTTTCGGCAGAGGATGAAAATTAATCAATTCCAGCACTAAACCGCATAATTTGAAGTATTTTCCTGGGCAATTTTTCTTTCTTTGTTCGCAGACAAAAAAAGAATAATGACAAACTACTTCTTTAAAATACGGGCACTGCCGGCAGCGGCTATTTTCCTTCTGTTTTTCCTTCCGCCTGGCCTGGCCCAGCTTCCGGCTGATTATGTCAACCCCTTCATCGGCACCTCCAATTACGGGGCTACCCATCCGGGAGCCGTGATGCCATCCGGCATGGCTTCCGTGTGCCCTTTCAATGTGGCCTTTAAAAAGGGCGAAGGTAATGTTTTCGAAAAAGACAGCGAGTGGCACTCCCGTCCTTATGTGGCGGAAAACAGCTTCCTCACCGGTTACAGCCACGTCAACCTCAGCGGGGTGGGCTGCCCGGAACTCGGCGCCATACTGCTTATGCCCACTACCGGTGAGCTGGAGTTCGAAGCCGAAAAATACGGCAGCACTTACAGGGATGAGGCTGCCAGCCCCGGCTATTATTCTCACAAGCTGGACAAATACGATGTCAAAGTAGAGCTCTCGGCCACCACCCGCAGCGGCATCAGCCGGTATACCTTCCCGGAAGGGCAATCCCACATCCTGCTCAACCTGGGCCTGGGCCTCACTAACGAGAGTGGTGGCATGCTGCGCATGGTCAACGAACAGGAAGTCGAAGGCTTCTGCATGGTGGGCACCTTCTGCTACAACCCTGAAGATGTGCGGCCCGTCTACTTCGTTGCCCGCCTGAGCAAGCCGGCCAAAAATTTCGGCGCCTGGAAAAAAATGCCGGAATACCAGGGCGTGGAGGCGGACTGGATCAACTACAACAACACCTACAAACCCTACCCAAACTATCGGCAGGAGATCGCCGGAGATGACATCGGCGCCTGGTTTTCCTACGATACGGAGAACGGAGAACTCATAGAAGTGCAAATCGGCATCTCCTACACCAGCATCGAGAACGCCCGCCGCAACCTGGAAGCCGAACAGGCCGGATTCGACTTCGAAAGCACCCGGCAGGCCGCCCGCTCCGCCTGGAATGAACTGCTCCGCCGCATCGAGCTGAAGGGCGGCAGCGAGGAGGATAGGACGATTTTCTACACCGCCCTCTACCACCTGCTGCTCCATCCCAATATCCTGCAGGATGTCAATGGCGACTACCCGGCCATGGAGGGCCATGAGGTAAAAAATACCGGCGGCGGAAACCGCTACACCGTATTCTCCCTCTGGGATACCTACCGCAACGTACACCCCTTCCTTTCCCTGGTTTACCCGGAACTGCAGCTCGATATGGTGCACAGCATGCTGGCCATGTACCGCGAATCGGGCTGGCTGCCCAAATGGGAATTGCTGGGTATGGAAACCAATGTGATGGTGGGCGACCCCGCCACCCCCGTCCTGGCCGATACCTGGATGCGGGGCCTTCGCGATTTCGATGTAGCAACCGCTTACGAAGCCGCCCGTAAGGCTGCTACTCAGAAGGAAGGCAACAAACTGCGGCCCGGTATCGCCTACTACGATTCCCTGGGTTACATCCCCGAGAACAGCAAAGCCAATGTTTGGGGCACGGTATCCACCACTCTGGAATACAACATCGCCGACTGGAACCTCGCCCAGCTCGCAGAAGCCCTGGGTAAGGCTGAGGACTATGAATATTTCCTCCGCCGTTCGCATTCCTACAAAAACTACTTCGACCCCGGCACAGGCATGCTGCGCCCCCGCATGGAGGATGGCCAGTGGCTGGACCCTTTCAATCCGGAAGCAGGCAAGAATTTCGAGCCCGTCATCGGCTTCGTGGAAGGCAATGCCTGGCAGTACCGTTTTTACGTGCCGCATGACATCCCGGGCCTTATTCATTTGCTGGGTGGAGAAAAGGCTTTTTTTGAAGCCCTGAAAGCCTGCTTCGAAACCCATAATTACGACATGGCCAACGAGCCGGATATCACCTACCCCTACCTGTTTAACTACCTCGATGGCAAAGGAGCATATACGCAGCGTAAGGTGCGCGAGCTTATCCGGAAGCATTACTTTGATGCCCCGGAGGGCCTTCCCGGCAACGACGACACCGGCACCCTCTCCGCCTGGCTGCTATTCAGCATGATGGGCCTGTACCCGGACTGCCCCGGCAACCCCAACTATACTCTGACGAGCCCGGTGTTTGATGAGGTCCTTATTCACCTTAATACCGATCATTATCCAGGCCAGAGCCTTACGATCAAAGCCGAAAACCAGAAGGGCGATGAGCACCTGCTGATCGACAGGGTGAGTTGGAACGGTAAAAAACTGAAGAAACTATTTATTGATCATAATGAACTGGTGAAGGGAGGAACGCTTAGTTATTGGTTGAGGTGAGGGGGGGCTGGGA
>CAYVVK010000869.1:0-2736 GCA_964454855.1 uncultured Phaeodactylibacter sp.
TTCCTGATAGATCCTGTTTTCCGATATGTTGTTCGTTTCTTCGCCAGGCTGGCCGGTGGTGATATTGCCGTACCCCAGCGTGAACAGGATATCTGCCTGTTTGGGTTTGTAGGTCACGCCCGTCCGTAAAAGGATCTGCTCCAGGTCGGACCCCAGGTCCCAGAACCGGAATTGGTAATCGCCCTGAAGGCCGAACTGGCTGTTCTCAAACTTTTTTTGAACGAAATACATGTACCATGCCCCCAGCTGGTTTTCGTCAGGGTTGATCTGAGCCAGAGCAGTAGTGGACATTAGGGCCAGCAGGGCAGTAGTAGTAAGAATAGTCTTTATTTTGGACATAATCGCAAATATACCTTTTTTTGGAAAAGTGGTGAAAATTCAAGCAAATACCCAGCGGGTAATGCCCCGAACGCCTGAGCATAAAGCGTTTCGGCCGCTGCTGTCGAAGCAGTATAAATAAACTTAAAACGGCCTATTTCAGCCTATCCTTCAGCTCCCGCAGTTCCTCCTTCGTCAGGTCGCGCCACTGCCCTACCCCCAGCCCGCCCAGGTGGATGTTCATGATGCGTATGCGCTTGAGGGTAACCACCTTGTAGTTGAAAAACTCGCACATGCGCCGGATCTGCCGGTTCAGGCCCTGGGTGAGGATGATGCGGAAAACGAATTTGGATTCTTTTTTGACGAAGCATTTGTTCGTGCGGGTGCCGAGGATGGGCACGCCCTGGCTCATGCCCTCTACGAATTTTTTGGTAATGGGGTGGTCCACGGTTACGATGTACTCTTTTTCGTGCTCGTTCTCCACCCGGAGGATCTCGTTCACGATATCGCCGTCGTTGGTCAGCAGGATGAGCCCGGAGGAGGCCTTGTCGAGCCGGCCGATGGGGAAAATGCGTTTGGGGTGGTTGACGAAGTCGATGATGTTGTCTTTATCGCGCCGGTCGGTGGTGCTGGTGATGCCGGGTGGCTTATTGAGGGCGATGTAAACGGATTTGGGGCGCTCCCGCAGGGGCTTGCCGTCTATGGTCACTTCATCCTCATCCGTCACGCGGTTCCCTTTTTGGGCGACCTGCCCGTTGATGCGCACCCGCCCGGCCTCGATCAAACGGTCGGCCTCGCGGCGGGAGCAGATGCCGGTGCTGCTGATGTATTTGTTGAGGCTGATGGTGGGGTCTGTCATGTTTGATTTTGCTTTTTCACAGCGGTTACAACAGGCTGAAAATAACCTGTCTCCTCCGGCGTACGCCAGCAAATATCCGAAAAGCCGGTTGTTTTGAGAAATGCCGTCAGTTCCGGCTGTAAGAAAATAGGTTTATATTGAAATGGAGCGCCCCCCCCTGGCCAGCAACAGGTTTGTTGTCGGTGCTGCGGGATTATCCGTGCAGTATTATTATCATTGTGGTGGAATAGTCCTGAGGAAACATGAGGCTAAACTATAAAAAATACCTGGCGGAAGGCTTTTTGATCGTTTTCAGTGTCTTGTTTGCGCTGTTCATCAATAAGATGTACGACGATCACCAAACGCAAAAAAAGAAGAACATTGCCCTGGCAGGCATCGTCCAGGAACTACACCGCAATAAAGCCATTTTAGCGGCCTGGAAAAGCAGGCACGAAAAGATCCGCGATAGAATTTCGGGGGTCATCGAAGGCAGGGGCGACAGCCTCCGAGCGGAATTGAAACAATACGACTACCTGAATCTCGGCATCCTGACCAATGGTGAATCCCTGGTCGACGACATATTGACAAGCACGGCCTGGGAATCCGCCAAAACCACGGGAGTAATATCGGAGTTCGATTTTGAAACCACGCAAAAGCTCACCCATGTGTATACCATGCAGGAGGTGTTGATGGAAAGCACCATGGCCAAGATACTGGACTATTATTTTAATTCCGAGGAGGCTCTGCTGGCGGAGCTGTTTGAGGATGCTATCGCGCATTTGCAGCAGTAAGGCTGTTATTCCTCCTCCGAAATATAGGCCTGTATTGACCGTAATTTTCCTCCACTTCATCGAGGATATCTGCCCAGGGCTCGAGGCCTGCCCCCATCCAATTGTCGGAGTTGATGACGGATTGCACTTCTTTGGTTTCTTTGTGGACATAGCAGATCATGCCGGCATCCAGTTCGGAGGCCATTTCTTCTATCAGCTGCTGCTCCAGGCCCGCTTTATCAGATATTCTATTTACCAGCAAAGGATGCCCGGGGGCATATGTCTTCAACACAGAGGTGATCCTGTCCTCCAGATCCGCGATGTGAAACTCCTCCAGGCCCTCCGTTTTTTCATACCGTTCGTTCTGCTGCCTGGCCTTTTCGATCAGGGTGCCCAGGTTGAGTTCCAGGCTCCTGAGCACATCCGTCCAGAACCTTTTCCGGAAGGCATCTGTGTTGCAGGGGCCGTCCCGGCCGTCCTGAAACCTGGCCGGGCCGATCCTGAGGATCCGGGCATCCGGATTCCCCAGGCGTTCTCTGACGGCACTCTCCTCCTCAGTATCCTCCCAGTTGTCAAACCAATGCTCTCCGAAATCATTGTCCATGGCAAACAGCCGCCCGACCCACACTACGCTGTTCCATTCGGAAAGGTTCAGGGTATAGGCAATGTGGCGGTAGTCTTCGCTGGCGAGGAAGGCGTCTTCCTCTTCGTGGTAATCGAATATGCGGATATCGGGCAGGTTATCGTTTTGCAGCAACGCCCTTTGCCGAGATCTATGAAAGGAAAGGCCGCGCAGACGGTAGAACTTTC
>CAYVVK010000870.1:0-2717 GCA_964454855.1 uncultured Phaeodactylibacter sp.
AGCTGCCTGGCAATTAATTAGTTCCTAATGCACTAGTCCGAATTTGCCAGTCGGAATATGAGGCCCTTATGGCTTGGTTTTCAGGGCTCTGAACCGATCCGTTAACTCGTTCTGCCGACACAGGGTTTCATTAAAAATGATAATGTCCTCTTTTCAGGCTAAGGGTTGTTTCTTCGGGTTGGCTATCCCGCAGGGCCTGTACATACAGGGGAGCGGTAAGGCGCTCTCCCAGCAGGCCAGGCAGGTAAGCCCGGAAGATCATGGCCAGCCAGCCGAGGCTGAAGAAAGTTAGAATGGCCAGGTGCAGCCCGTTGAGCGGAAGGGCCGTCAGGGGCGTCAGCTGGCTTTCCACCATCCATACGGAGGCGCCATACACCGTAGCGCCGAACAGGCCCAGTACAGCAGCCAGTGTTGCCCGGCCCAGGCTGAGGCGGGGCTGCAGGATGGCCATCACGGCATGCGCGCAGGTGATGCCACAGAAAACCAGCAGCAACAGATAGCTGCTGCCCAGGCTGCCGGCATCTCCTGAGAACTGCCAGAAGATGGAAGCACCGCCCAGGCCAATGAGCAGGCCGAGAGCGAAAGTGGGCAAAGCGTTCGGCCCTTCGAGGCGCAGGCTCTGGTTTTTGGCGGCTTTTATCGAAGAGCCGGCGCTGAGGAATAGAGAGGCTTTAAAGAAACCGTGCCAGATCATATGGGCGATGGCCGCCGGGAACAGCCCCAGGCCGCATTGCATGATCATGAATCCCATCTGCCCCATGGTAGAGCAGGTGAGGGTCCGCTTGACGTCCGTCTGCACCAGCATCCAGGTAGTGCCCAGGATGGCCGTGAACGTACCCAGGAGAACCAGTGCTGTTCCACTCCATTCCACCTGCCGGAGCAGGGGCATAAATTTGAAGAGGATCAGGGCGCCGCCATTGACCAGCCCGGCATGCATGAAAGCCGATACCGGTGTGGGGGCATTCGCTGAAGCGATCAGCCAGCGGTGCAGGGGCCAGATGGCCGACTGCGCCATGGCGGCGGTGATGATCAGGCCTACAGTCAACAGTAGCCAGGGCGTTCCGGACTCTGCCAACTGCTGCAAGGAGAGGTGCCCCTGGGTAAAATAGATTATCCCTACGGCGGCCAGGAGCAGCAGCGAGCCCAGCCCCAATTGCCGCCAGGCCATACGGCCCGATGCGCGGGCAGCAGGCCAGTTGCGCTGATGGGCGATCAGGCGGGAGAGCAGGAAATTGCTCACGCCCAGTGCTGCTGCCAGCAGCAACAGGTTGTCCGCCAGGGCGAAGGCCAGCAGGGAGATCGTCAGCGCCACGAAGTAGCGAAAGGTGCGCCGCTTCCATCGGTGGCCGTCCAGGTGCCGCAGCGAGTAGGCCTGGATGGCCAGGCTGATGAAACTGATCACAGCGGCAAAGAGGAAGGCCTCATCGCCCTGCTTCAGGCCCATGGTGATGGCTTTCTCCACCGGTAGGAAAAAGGCGGACAGGCTAAACAAAAAAGCAGCCCCGCTTAACACGGTAGCTGCTTCCTCTGCCCGGCGGAGGCTCGTGAAGAGCCCCGACAGCGCCAGGCCGAATAACACGAAGAGAAGGAAAACAAGCATTTCGGTCGTTCTTTTGATTGATTCGGGGCGAAGGTATAAAGGATGGGTTTATAAGAAAAATTAAAAAAATTGATCTCTGTTATTAGAAAAAATTATAGATTTGTGAGAACCTAACTTTTTCCCGGCATGGATCCCAATACGCTATACCTGGACTTGCCTTTGCTGCGTACGTTTATTACCGTTGTTGACCAGCAGGGTTTTAGCCTGGCGGCCAACGAGTTACACCGCACCCAGTCGGCAGTGAGCCAGCAGATCAAAAAGCTGGAACAGATGGTGGGCCAGCCGCTGCTCAACAAGCAGGGCCGCGAGCTGAACATGACGGAAGCCGGCAAACTGGTGTATCAGTACGGCTGGAAAATGATGCAGGTGGAGCAAAAACTGCGCGAAGAACTTTACAGCGAAGAGATCACCGGGCGGGTGCGGCTGGGTATTCCTGAGGACCTGGCCACCCATTACCTGCTGCCTATTCTGGCGCGTTTCCGGGAGCAATACCCCCGCATTCAGCTGGCGGTGGAGTGTGAACTGACCGAGCTGCTCTACAAAAGCTATCAGGCCAATGAATACGAGCTGGTGATCCTCAAACACGAACAACTCAATGTGGCCTATGCCGACCGCATCGTGAAGACCTGGTATGACCCTCTCGTCTGGGTAGGGCGCGATGCAGAGGAGTGTGCGGCCTGGCAAAAGTCCGAGCGCATCCCCATTATCGTGTCGCCGGAGCCTTGTGTATACCGCCGGCAGGTGCTGCACCGGCTGGCCGCTGCTCAGCTGGCTGCCGACCTCACCTACGTCAGCGAGAGTTACAACAGCAAATTGCTGGCCGTGCGGGCGGGCCTGGGCCTGGCGGCCCTGCCCAAAAGCCTCATTCCGGAGGATTGCGTGATCGTGGAGGAGGGGCTGCCGGCCTTGTCGCCCACGCAGATCTCGCTTTTCCACTCTGAGGTGCAGGCTAAGGTGGCGCATTATCTGCGCGACAGTATTATTGAGAGTTTTGATGCGCAGTTGGGGGAGAAGGGGTAGGGAAAGATTCTCCCCTTTGCAAAAAACGCTGTTTTAAAACAGGTATGTGTTTAGCGGCCTGAAAGGCCAGCCCTGTGGAATAGTCGCGTCGCGAATT
>CAYVVK010000871.1:0-2709 GCA_964454855.1 uncultured Phaeodactylibacter sp.
GGCGCCAATGTCAAAGAACTCTTTCGGCTAATTAGAACTTAACAGCCCTGCCCTAAAGGGGGAAAGGCAGACGCGCCGGAAGTGGCTACCGCAATACCGAAACACCAGATGCCAGATGCCTGATGCCAGATGTCAGACGCTACTACACCGCAACACCGCAACACCGCAACACCTTCTCCTCATGCAACAATTCCACCCGGTAACCGCCACCCAAACCTACGTCACGGTAATCCTGCCGCTGGCGGTGCCCAAGCCGTATACCTATGCGGTGCCCGAGCATCTGGTGCCGGAGATGCGCTTCGGCAAGCGGGTGGAAGTGCAGTTCGGGAAGGCTAAATTGTACACTGCTCTGGTGGTGGAGGTTCATCAGCGGCCGCCGGAGGGCCACCGCCCCAAGCCGCTGCTCTCGGTGGTGGACGACGAGCCCATCATCAACAAAATGCAGTGGCAGCTCTGGCAATGGCTGGCCGATTACTACGTTTGCACCCCGGGAGAGGTGATGCATGCCGCCCTGCCCGCCAACCTCAAACTGGCCAGCGAGACCCGCCTGACCCTCAGCCCCCTTTTCGACGACAGCTTCGATGAACTGGACGATAAGGAGTACCTCATCGCCGAGGCGCTCACCATTCAGAACGAGATCAGCATCGGCGATGTGCGCGATATCCTGCAGCAGAAAACGGTCTATCCGCTCATCCGGCGGATGCTGGAAAAGCGCATCATTTACCTGAAAGAAGGCCTGAAGGAAAAATATAAGCCCAAGACCGTCTCCTGCGTGCGCCTGCAGGAGCCCTACGCCTCCCAGCCCAAACTCCTGGAGGAGGCCTTCGAAAAGCTCAGCCGCTCCACCCGGCAGGTGGAGGCCCTGATGGCCTACATTCAGCTGTCGAAAAAGCAGGAGTACGTGCGAAGGCAGGACATTTACAAGATGGCCAATGTCGACTCGCAGGTGGTTAAGGCCATAGCTAAGAAAGAAGTGTTCGAGCTGTACGAACGGGAGGTCAGCCGCCTCGGAGGCTATGAGGAAGAGACCGTGGATGCCGATACGCTATCGGAACAGCAAATACGGGCCATGGAGGAGATCAAGGAACATTTCAAAGACAAAAATACAGTGCTGCTGCACGGTGTGACCGGCAGCGGCAAGACCCGCATTTACATCGAGCTGATGCAGGAGGCCATTGCCCGGGGGCAACAGGTGCTCTACCTGCTGCCGGAGATCGCCCTCACTACCCAGATCATCAGCCGCCTGGAGAAGGTCTTCGGCGGCCAGATCGCGGTATATCACTCCCGGATGAGTAACAACGAACGCGTGGAGATATGGAACAGCGTGCTGGATGGCAAACCGCTGTTGCTGGGCGCCCGTTCGGCGCTATTCCTGCCGTTCCGCAAACTGGGGCTCATCATCATCGACGAGGAGCACGACAGCAGCTATAAACAGTACGACCCCAGCCCGCGCTATAATGCCCGCGATGTGGCCATCTACCTGGCCCATCTGCACGGCGCCAAATCCCTGCTGGGCACCGCCACGCCTTCCCTGGAGTCCTATCTCAATGCCAAAACCGGAAAATACGGCCTGGTGGATATGCCGGAGCGCTTCGGCGGCCTGCAACTGCCGGCCGTGGAAGTCGTAGACGCCAAAAAGGAGTTGAAGGAACGCAAACTGCAATCGCATTTCACCTCCGTACTCATAGATGAACTAAAAGCCTGCCTGGAGCGCGGCGAGCAGGCCATCCTCTTCCAGAACCGCCGTGGTTACTCACCTACTTACCGCTGCCTCACCTGCGGCTGGCATTCCGAATGCATCCACTGCGATGTGAGCCTGACTTACCACAAATTCCTCAATGCCCTGAAGTGCCACTACTGCGGCTACCAAACCCGCCTGCCCGACGCCTGCCCGGCCTGCGGCTCCAAACAGCTGACCATCAAAGGCTTCGGCACGGAGAAGATCGAGGATGACCTGAAGATCTACCTGCCCGAAGCCAAGATCGGCCGCATGGACCTCGATACCGTGCGCGGCAAGAACGCCCACGGCCGCATCATCAACGATTTCGAAGAAGGCCGGCTGGACATTCTCGTCGGCACCCAAATGGTGACCAAGGGGCTGGATTTTGAAAAGGTGGGCGTCGTCGGGGTGCTTAGCGCCGACCAGCTGCTGCAATTCCCGGACTTCCGCGCCGGCGAACGGGCTTTCCAGCTGATGCTGCAGGTCAGCGGCAGGGCGGGCCGTAAGCATAAGCAGGGCAAAGTGATCATACAGGCTTTTAATACCACCAGCCCCGTCCTGCGGGAGGTGCTCTCCAACGATTACGCCTCTTTTTTTACCCGCGAAATGATGGAGCGCCGGGAGTTCAAATATCCACCTTACTTCCGCCTCATCCGCATTACCCTAAAGCACAAAAAGCCGAATACGCTAAACGATGGCGCCAGAATTTTCGAAAAGGTGTTGAAAACAAAACTGGGAGAATGGGCCATGGGGCCGGCCATTCCTCACGTGGGCCGTGTGCGGGGTTATTTCCTGCTGGACTTTATGGTCAAACTCCAGCGGGACGCCAGAAAGATCCGCTTCGCCAAGGAGGTGGTGCAGGAGGCTACAGATGCCATGCAGAATGCTTCGGGCCTGAGCGGGGTGCGGGTGAATGTGGATGTGGATCCGTATTAAAGGTAAAAGGTAAAAGGTAAAAAAGGTAAAAGGTAAAAGGTAAAAGGTAAAAA
>CAYVVK010000872.1:0-2709 GCA_964454855.1 uncultured Phaeodactylibacter sp.
GCGATATAGATCCCGATGATCACCGGGATCAATTTGACCGGCCCGGCGACCGCCTTGACCAGCTTGTCATCCAGCTTGGTCTCGGTCTTTTCCGCCTGGGCGATCAGGCGGCGCAGCACGATCCAGGAGAACAGGTTGTACATGAGGCGGTAGGGGAGAAAATAGCTGAGGAACTTGGCGGAATGTGCGAACAGCTTGATGGTGAAAGTGGCCCGGAAGACCCCGCCCGCCATGACCATCTTGTCGATCAGCTCCGGCCGTTCTTCATCCAGCTTCTGTAAAACCACACTACCCAGGGAGACCGACATGAAATGCGCCTTCTTTATGCCAAGGTGGTCGATGACTTTCAGGACATCATTGGTGACGATATCAAAGTTGTAACTGTTGTATTCAGGTATCAGGTTCTTGGACTTGCCGTGGTCCCGGAGGTCTACCAGCAGGAGGTTGAAAAAAGGCTTAAAGGCCTCGATCTGGTATTTCCAGGTAATGATGCTTCCTCCGGCGCCATGGATGAAGACCACCCAATCTGCCCCGGGATGCAAGTTATAGGTTTTATAGTGAAGCATAGCCCTCCGTTTGTACGCTGCATATTTAGAAAGCGGGAAGATAGAAATATTGATTTACACGATAGCCGTTTTAATTAAAAACCGGCTATCGTGTAAATGTTCGGAAGGGATAAATGGTTTAGCGCTTATCTTAAAATAGATACTTTATGGGTTTCGGAACCTTCTGTGGTAACGACGTTCAGGAGGTAAGTGCCGGCGGGGAGCTCCGTTGTCGGGAGCTGTACCTGCCAGTCCTCTGTTTCCATGCGGTAGGCCAGCTGACCGTCGAGGCGGTACAGGCTGATCGCCCTGGAAGCGGGCGAAGAAAAGGCCAGGTTGAGGACGTCCTGCGCCGGATTGGGATAAATTTGGGTAGAAGTCGATTGCTGTTCGGGATACCCTCCGCCGATCGGTGGCCATCCGGGATCTTCGCAATCCGATTGAGGATAGAGTTCCAGTACTTCCGTAAACGCGCAGCCGTTGGGAAGTTCAACGCTTATAGAATACCGCCCGGCGATACTTTCCGTAGTATAAGGAAAATAAAGACAGTCGCCCCGGCGGATAAAGCCGATGGGGCTGAACCAGGTGTATTGGTTTTCCTGTGGCAGGCATATTTTCAGGGGCTCGCCCGGGCAGAATGCTCGTCGCCCATCGGGCAGGCTGTTTTCGGGCAGGCTGTTGACGTTCACCGTTACCCTTTGGGTGCTGGTGCATCCATCCTGTTCGGTGACGGTAACCAGATAGGTAGTTGTGCTTTCGGGACTGGCTATGGGTTCCCGGCAACTGGAGCAGCTGAGAGTGGCTGCCGGCCCCCAACTGATGCTGGCGCCGGAGGGCGCATCGATGCTGAGCGCTGCCTGATCGCCCTGGCAAATGGTTTTGTCGGAGGAAATGGCCGGAGGCGGGCAGTCCAGCGCCTGGCAGCTGCTTTCGGCCAGGGCCAGGCCGCACAGGCCGGTGCCTCGTTTTATGAGTTCCACCCTGGCCTCTTCTCCGGAAGCCAGGCCGTGTACTTCAAAGGAGGTGGCAGACAGCCAGGCGCCCTGCTGGCCGCTGAGTACGTTTATTTCGTAGGCGGTGTCCTGAGGCTGTGGTTCCCAACTGAAGGTTACGCTGTTCGCACCGGGCTCACAGCTGAGCTGGGGAATACCCGAAGAAGCCTGTATGATGGCAGGTGGCGCCAGGCAGCCCTCCACGGCAAGCTGCAGAAGGTATTTTCCACTTGCATTTACCGTAGGGCTGGGCAGGGTGGAAGAGAAGCCATTGGGGCCGGTCCACAGGTATGTGGTATTGGGGCTTTCGATATTCACGCCGGCCACCAGCTGAATAGGCTCTCCGGGCCGGCATCCCGGAATAAAACCCGCCTGGGCTTCCGGCGCCAGGCCGGCTTCCAGTTCGACTACAGTAGATTGGCTCAGTGTGCCGGCGGAGTTGGTGACGAGCAGTTCGTAAGTGCCCGGGCAGAGGTTGCGTATGGTGTCCACGCCAGGCTCCGACTGGTAGACGAGGGTGCCGGCTTCGTCTGACAAGCTATAGGTTAATGTCCCTGCAGGGCTGGCAGACAGGCGGATCTGCCCGTCGCAACTACTGGCACAGGGGGCACGCAGAATGTCTATGGTTGGCAGCAGGGACGTCTCCGGAACGGCGCTGGCGAAGAAAGTGGTGGCAGGCTCATCCTGGCAGCTGAACTGCATCCAGGAGCCGGAAAAGCCGTCGCCCAGCAGGCTGATGCCGATATTGAGGTTGCGCTCCTCGGGGATGGAAAAATCCTCATCTACCGTTACCGTCCAGCAGAACTCCAGGGGCTGAGGGCCGGCGAGGATACCTCCGCAGGGGCCATCCCCGAAATTATTGCCGGGCTCGTTATCCAGTGCCGTAGCGCCGGGGCAAAGCAGGCCCTGGCTGGCGTCGAAAGCGAAACCGGGGCCAAAGGTTTCTTCGGTATTACAACTTTGCCAGGATTCGTACCAGGCCCATTCGCCCATAGGGGCAGTACATGCCTCGGGAGCACTGCTTTCCAGGGTGCTGAGATCCCAGCCCGGGCCGAACTGCAACTCCACGCCATGCAGCCATTCCATGGAAAGGCCGGGGTCCCAGAAAGAGATCTCATAGCAGAACTGTACCTGCTGGCCCGCCTGATAAGTACCGTTCACCGGCGCGGGCG
>CAYVVK010000873.1:0-2697 GCA_964454855.1 uncultured Phaeodactylibacter sp.
TCAACTGCATGATCCACCCGCGCCCTTGTATTCCCTAAAGGGAAGGCCAGCCCGCAGTGCCAAAGAACAGTGTTCTGATACCTGATGCCCTGACGAAGCGAATCTTATTTTTTCAAGGAGGCTGATGTTTTCCGCGCTTGTCAGGATCTACGCTACGCTTGACCCAATACCCAATACCCAATACCTACTTAACTACTCAACCACTCAACCAATACCCCGATACCCTACCTTGGTAAAAGAACCACACATACCGGAACCAACATCCAGCACGGAGGACGACCACTGGGACATCGTCATCACCCCGCGCAAGTCGGTCTTCGATCTGAAGCTGGACGAAGTATGGCGCTACCGCGACCTCATGCTGCTGTTCGTGCGGCGGGACTTTGTGAAGGTGTACAAGCAGACCATCCTGGGGCCGCTCTGGTTTCTGATCCAGCCTTTGCTGACCTCCGTGATGTTCACCGTGGTGTTCAGCAATTTCGCCGGCATACCCACCGACGGCATACCGCCCATGCTGTTCTACCTGGCGGGGATCACGCCCTGGAACTACTTCGCCGAATGCCTGAAAAAGACCTCCAATACCTTCGTCGAACACAAAGAACTTTTCGGGAAGGTCTATTTCCCGCGGGTGGTGATGCCGCTCTCGATCGTGATCACCAACCTGATCACCTTCGGCATCCAGTTGGGCCTCTTTTTGGCCTTTTATGCCTACTTCCTGCTCCGGGGCGCGCCCATCGAACCGAATGGGTTCATCCTGCTCTTCCCCTTGCTGGTCTTGCTGCTGGCCATGATGGGGCTGGGGTTCGGCCTCCTGATCACCTCCCTGACGACGCGCTACCGCGACCTGACCTTCCTGGTGCAGTTCGGCGTGCAACTGGCCATGTACGCCACACCCGTCATCTATCCGCTGAGCGAAGTGCCGGCGGAATACCAGTGGATCGTCCAGTTGAATCCCATGACGCCCATCATCGAGACCTTCAAATACGGGTTCCTGGGGCAGGGCACCTTCAACTGGGCCTGGCTGGGCTATGCGGGCTTGTTCGCTTTCGGTATTTTGCTGCTGGGCACGGCCATTTTCAACCGCACGGAGAAATTTTTCATGGATACGGTGTGAACATTCAAAACATAAATTTTGATGGCTATCAATTATTTCAATAGAAAAAGAATTAGGAGACGAATAAGTTCCAACCTTGATAGAAAGTACATTCAAGAAGACCGAAAACGAGTCTTAAGGACTCGGAATATATTACGTATTCCTACTTTGGAATACAGGAAAGGGGGTAAAATATCATACGCCGAATGGGCCCATGTTATAGGGATCTTCCAAACGATTATCTGCCAAAACCTTGATAAGAAAGTTGGAAATAAAATTCTTGATGTAGGCTGTGGCACAGGAATACTAGGAATTGCGGCCGAACCATTCGTAAAAGAAGAGGGTCAATATATTGGTATTGACGTGAAGAATGATTACAGGGAATACTGGGAAGAAAATTTCCCTGAAGAATATTTTGAATTTATCCACTTTGACGCATATAACCCCACTTATTCATCAGGTGGCTCTAAAGAAAAAGCTCCTTGGCCATTTGAGGATAATTCGTTCGATATGGTTACAGCTTTATCGGTTTGGACGCACATGGTTGGAGATGATGCTAGTTATTATTTGAGTGAAGTGGCAAGAGTGCTTAAGAAGGAGGGAAAAGCCATAATTACTTTTTTTTACCTGGATGAGATATATTTTAATACAGTATCCGGGCGAAATGAAACCAAGGGGAAATATCATAATACATTAAAGTCGACGTGGATATTTGATCAGAAAGCCTATAAATCAGATCAATTTTTTTGTCCGAAGTGGGTGAAAAATCCAGAAGACGCAATCGGTGTAAATTCAGGTGGAATGAGGGATTTGTTAAAGAAATCAATGCTCGAAATAGATCAGTATTACCCTGGTAGTTGGAAGGAAATGCCGGGGATTTATTTTCAAGATCTGATGATCTTAAAAAAAGTTTAAGCTTCTAAATTTAATAAGGTGCTCGTTTCTTTGCATATGCCTAAGGTGGGAGGGAGTTCATTAGGGGCTCTTTTAAAAAATCACTTTCAACAATCTTTTCTGGGGGATTACGGGGATTATCCTATTAATAAAAGTGAAAATAGAAGGAAGATTGAGGCTGAAATAAAACGGAATAAAAATATTCTGGGCGAAAGGTTCTTTTCACGGTTTAGGCAAGTTGAATGTATTCATGACCATTTTTTACCATACAAATACCTTGGAGTTTTTGAGGAGGTGAATTTTATCACCTGGTTAAGAGACCCGATTGAACGATTAGGGTCTCATTATCATTACTGGAAAAGGTCGTACTCACCAGGATCAAAAGGAGCTCTACGCAAAAGAATGATTGTGGAAGATTGGTCTTTTGAGGAGTTTTGCTTTTCGGAAGAAATGAGGAATATGTATACTCGATTCTTATTCAAATTCCCGGTTGATAACTTCTCCTTCATTGGTGTTTTTGAATTTTATGATGAAGATTTAAGTTTTTTTGTGGATAATTTTTTAGTTGGGAAAGGGCAAGTTGAAGTAGTAAAAAAAATGTAAATCCTCAAAATGTTGAACGTTACGTAACAGATGAAGGAATTATTAAGGAGTTGAAAAGTTTTCATAATCTAGACTATGCCCTTTATGAATACGCACTTAAAAAGAGA
>CAYVVK010000874.1:0-2692 GCA_964454855.1 uncultured Phaeodactylibacter sp.
TCGTGACTCGTGACTCGTGACTCGTGACTCGTGACTCGTGACTCGTGACTCGTGATTTGTGACTCGTGACTCGTGACTCGTGACTCGTGACTCGTGACTCGTGACTCGTGTTGAAGGTAAGCCGCAAGCCAATCGCAATACCGATATACCGATACACCGCAACACCCTTCGCCCGCCGTCCCGATGGCTATCGGGATAAGCGTAGGCGGGGCAATACCGCAACACCCCCCTTTTTCAAACCTTCACAGGCGGGTGCTCCTTCAGGAAGCGCAGCACCTCCTCCGGCTCATCGGTAATGTGCAGCAGGTCGTAGTATTTTTTTCCCCAGGCCAGCTGCCGCAGAAGGGGGAAGATCAGGGTCTCGATCTCATAGCGTTTACGGCCCAGGAATACCATGGGGCTGTAGAAGTTGAAGGTTCCATAGTGGTTCTGGGTGGCATCCATGAAGATCTCCTGGGTAGTGCCGGCGCTTCCCGGCGCGCATACGATGCCGTAGAGGCTGATGGCCAGCAGGGTGTCTTCCCGGATGCTGTTGGAAAAATACTTGGCAATGTGGGAAGCAAAGAGGTTGCTGGGTTCGTGTCCGTAGAACCAGGTGGGTATGGCAAGGGTGGCATTGCCCTCCGGATACTTGCGCAGTACTTCCAGAGCCCGTTCATGGTATCCTTCATCTTTGTAAAATGGAGCCTTTTTCAGGATACGCAGCGCATCCTGCAGGGCCTCTTCCGGTTTGCCTGCGAAATAGGCCCCCAGGTTGGTGGCTTCCATAATGCCGGGGCCGCCGCCGGAAACCACAAAATAATCATGCTCAGCCAACAGCCTGGCGGTAATGGCCGTCTTTTCGAAAAAGAGGTCGTCCCGCCGGGTACTGTGCCCTCCCATAAAGCCTACGCAGGGCCGTTCGGTCATCCCTTCTTTGTCAAATTGCAGCAGTTTGCGCAGGGCATCATCTATGGAGTGGTCGTGAATGCGCTGCCAGAGGGCTTCATTGATGTCGGGATTGAACCTGCTTTGCGAGAAATGGCGGTAGATTTGCAGGTCGGTACTCTCGTCCTTTTCCTTGTCAAAACCTTCCATTAACTCCTGCCAGCTGTACAACGACCGTCGAAAGGGGTCGTAGGGCAGGGTAGAGGGTGCGGTATAAATATAGGCGCCCCGGCGGCGCAGCTCTATTTCGTCTTCGAGCGACAATTCGCAGCCCAGGAAAGTAGTGTTATCGATCTTAAACCGGCTCCAGTCCACATCCTCGCCCTTAAAGTCGAGCGCCTGCAGGGTGCAGTTTTTCAGGGAGGCCCCGTTCTGCCGGAACTGCTCGAAATCCCTGATCTCTGTAATTACGGTCTCGCGTTTGTTATCGGGCTTCATATGATCCTCGGGTTTAGGGCCAGCAGCTTGTGGTGGATGTCGAGCACCTGCTCCACTATGGAATGCTTGCCGTCATTGTGAACCACAAAATCCGCCCGTTTTATTTTTTCCTCCTCCGGCATCTGCTTGGCCATGCGGGCGCGAATGGATTCCTCGGTGGCCTCATCTCGCTCCATGACCCGCTTTATGCGCAGTTCTTCAGGGGCGAATACGGTGATCACTTTATCGAGATTGTTAAAATTGCCGCTTTCGAACAGCAGGGCAGCCTCCTTGAGGGTATAGGGTACCTTTTCCTGAGCATGGTGCCAGCGCTCCGAATCTTCAGCCACGGCAGGATGCACCAGGCGGTTCAGCCGCCGCAGCTTTTCGTCATTGCCGAATACCTCGCCCGCCACATAAGGGCGGTTTAGGCTGCCGTCTTCGAAGTAGGATTCCGGGCCGAAGAGCTTTTTGATGCCGGCCACCAGCCGTGGGTCGTTGACCATAAGCTGTTTGGCGTGGTAATCGGCATAATAGACTGGTATGCCCAGCGTTTCGAAAACTTTACAGACCGTAGTTTTCCCGCTACCGATCCCTCCTGTGATGCCCGCTTTAAGGATGTAAGGTTTATTAGAACTCATCGTAGTAAGCTTGCCGTCAATTGAAAGCTGCGAAAATAGGCAATGTCCCAAAAACAGTGTAACAATGGAGCAATATAACAATCTGCCCCGAAAGCTTGAAAATAAGGCGCTGCAGTTTCTGCTGGCCCGACGGATTGAGTACACTTCTTACTGCCGGGCCACTTTGGGTTCGGAATTATGGCAACTTTCTGCTATCTTGGATGATAACAAATTTAAGCCTATTGACCAGATTTCAACAGCTGTTACTTTTTTTTCTTTTCATTTTCCTCGGGCAGAGCCTGCTGGCCCAGGATATTCATTTCTCTCAGTTTTACAATACGCCGCAACTATTGAACCCGGCCCTGGCCGGTGTTTTCGAAGAGGATGAACAATTTGCTGCAACCTACCGCCGACAGTGGTTTTCCGTCCCCGTTTCCTACGAAACCTTCAGCGGGGCTTACAGCCGTAAGCTTTCTCGCTCCTGGCTGGGGGAACACCTCATCGGGCTGGGCGGAAGCCTGGCCTACGACCAGGCCGGAGATGCGAGCCTGAGCTGGCTGCAGCTCAGCCTGCAGGGCGCCTATCACTGGAGAGCCTCGGATAAACACACCCTTTCCGCAGGCCTGCAGTTCCGCGCCGGCCAGCGAGCACTCCAGGCCCGGCAATTACAGTTCGGCGACCAATTTGTCGACAACCTTTTCGACCCCGGGCAACTTACTGCCGAAACG
>CAYVVK010000875.1:0-2690 GCA_964454855.1 uncultured Phaeodactylibacter sp.
TCCAGCACCACCACCGCGTCGTCCACGAGGATGCCGATGATCAAAGACATGGCCAGCAGGGTCATCAGGTTCAGGGTGTAGTTGAGCAGCCACATGGCAGCGAAAGCAGTAATCAGCGAGGCCGGGATGGCGACCAGTACGATGAGCGCGTTGCGGAAACTGTGCAGAAACAGGAGCATCACCAGAGCAACCAGGATAACCGCCAGGATCAGGTCCTCGACAACGGAATTCACCGCGGCAATGGTGTTGTCGGTGCTGTCGTCGGCAATAACGAAGCGGACTTCTTGGCGGGCGTTTTGGGTTTCGATCTTTTCCAGCGTAGCGCGCACGGCTTTGGAAACGTCTACGGCATTGGCGTCGCCCTGTTTCTTGAGCAGCAGCCCGATGCCGTTCTTACCGTTGTAACGGCTGACGGAGGTGATCTCGCGGACGCCGTCCGTCACTTCGGCCACATCCTTCACGTATACCGGGCTGTTGGGCGCCGGCAGGGCGATCTGCACATTCCGGATATCTTCCAGGGTCGTAAATTTTCCGGCTAATCGCACCGAATTGCTTGCCGTTTCGGTTTCTACCTTTCCGGCGGGCAGATCCAGGCCTGAGCGGTTGATCGCCTCCACCACCTGCGCCGGCGAAACGCGGTAAAATTTCAGCTTTTCCGGATCGGCCTTTACCTGAATTTCCCGCTCTTCGCCTCCCAGGAGGGTGATCTCCGCCACGCCCTTCAGTTGCTGGATCTGCGGCAGGTACTCGTCTTTCACCTTTTGGTAAAAGACTGGTGCGGGTAAATTGCTCGTGGCGCTGATCGACATGATCGGCAGGTCGTTGGGCGAAACTTTGCTCATCACCGGGCTTAAAATGTCGGCGGGCAGGTCCTTCTGGATATTGTCAATGTAGTGTTGCGCATCCTGCATGGCTTTGTCCAGGTCCGTGCCGTAGTCCAGGTTGGCGATAATGATCGAAGCATTGGGCAGCGACTTGGCCACCAGGTAATCTACCCCTTCCAGGTTAGACAGGGCGTCTTCGATCTTCCGGGATACGGAGGTTTCCACCTCGCCGGGCTCCGCCCCCGGATAACCCGTCCTGATCACCACTACCGGCTGGTTGAAATCCGGCATGAGTTCATAACTCAGGTTCTTAAACCCGATAATGCCCAACAGTGCGAAAACGCTGAACAGGACAATAATGAGCGAGGGGCGGTTGATGGATATCTTAGTAATATTCATGTTCTTAGTTTTGGGCGGTAACGGTTACCTTTCCAAACATACCGGCCTTTAGGGCGTAGTTCTGGAAATTCCGAACCGTGAATTGTACGGGAAAACTGTTGCCGGCATTGGCCTTGCTGCCGACCATCGAAACCTTGCCTGGCAGCGGCCGGTCGGGGAAGGCGTCGGCCGTAACGGTATAATCCCGGCCGGGCTGGAAGTGTTTCAGATCGCTTTCGGATACGTGAATGGTGAATTTCAATTGAGCAATATCCATGAGGTGCAACAGCGGGACGCCCGGCGCGGCAAAACCGCCTTCTTCGTTCAGTTTCGCGACGATCACCCCGCCGAACGGGGCCTTGACCGTCGTCTTATTAATTTGCTCCTGGATGGTCGCCCGTTGAACCCGGGCGGACTTCAGGCCCAGTTCGGCTTTGAGGTATTCGATGATAGCGTTCAGGTACTGTTGCTGTGCTTGCCGCAAGTCGTTATCGGCCAGGAGGACATCCGCGAGGGTGGCCGTCCCCTGTTCTTGTTGGAGAACGGTTTGCCGGTAGACCGTTTGCGCGAGTTCAATTTGTTGCGATGAGGTTTGAATGGTGCGTTCAGCCGTAGCCCGTTGCAGGAGGGCGTTAGCGATAAGCAGGCCGGTTTGCGCCTGTACTTGATCCGACTGTATCACATTATTGCGCAATTCCATTCTTTTTTGTTCGATTTGCAGGCGGGTCGTACCGTCCCAAATCGGAAAAGCGGCCCGGACCCCAACGAACCCCACCGGGAAAAATTTGAGAAAAGGTTCGGGTTGCCGGCCATAGCCGAACCCGGCCAGTCCGTAATTGGCCAGCAGGGAAACCGAAGGTAATCTGGATTTTTGCAAGGTGTTCAGTTCATTGGCCAGCAGTCGGTTCCGGGCTTGCAGGATCTGTAAATCCAAGGAAGGTGAGACTGAATACTTTGCCGCCTCCCGTTGTTCTATTTCGGGTTGAACGCTCAGCGGCCTGTCCAAAGAGACGCCCATCAAGAACTTCAGGCCATTCAATACCTGCTCCAATTTACTTTCGGTCTGTAACTTTTGAGCGGAAAGTTGCTCGCCCTGCAGTTGTAATTTGCCTACGTCGGTTCCTTTGGCGAGCCCCTGTTCCCGCAGCAATTCCATATTGCCTAGCAAGCGGCTCACATTGGCCAGATTACTGTCAATGAAGGTCAATTGGTGATGCAGGATCTGGGCGTTGTAGTACAGGTTCGTCACTTCGAAAATGGCCTGCTCCTCGCTTTTCCGGTACTGCAGGTCGCTCAGTTCGCCGGCTATTACGGCGGCCTGTATGCCTCCTTTGATTTGCGGATTGTACAAGGGCATGGCCAACTGAACGTTCGCGCCGATATTGTGGGGCACGCCGAATTGAGCGTCCCTGTACCTGCCCTCCGGGCCGTTAAAGACCTCCAGGGGCAGCAGTTGGGTGGGCAAATGGGTGAAATACCGGTAGTCGG
>CAYVVK010000876.1:0-2689 GCA_964454855.1 uncultured Phaeodactylibacter sp.
CTCTGATTTTCCTACAAATTTACGTAAGGATTGTCAATATCTTTCTCCTTGGTATTGGGTGAACTCAAAGGAAAAACAGATTGTATATAGAGGTTAGGCGGGATGTTTTTCCAGGAACATATAGAAAAATAATTACTTAAGTATTTTTTTTGGTTGTTTTTTGCGACGTGGTCACCATTAGGGGAAGTTAAATAATTATTGACAGCCAAATAAGATTCTAGTATAAGGACAGTCCAAAAGAATTAGACAAGTATAACACGATTGACTCCACTGCGACTTACGAAACTATTATGGACAAAAAATGCCGCGAATATTGCCAATGTAACATCAATACAGCTGAGATACGTTGCCGAAGATGTAGGCGGTTACTGATGAAGGGAAGAGTGGTGCGGGTTGAAATTAAATGCCCCAAATGTGGCTACCTTCAGAATTTCACTGAAAAAAATGCTGTAGATCATTAATTGTTGTCCGTTTTCGGATTGGCACTGGACTTTTATGTACAGCCAAACCAGCATTGTACGTTGAACCATAAAGAGAACGTCTCGAACGTCCTGACTGATAACTAGAGGATTGCAAATCCCGTAAAATCAAAGAAGTAAAACGTGTCTGTCGGCAACATGCGTTGTACGCCGGTCTTGCTGCTTCTATGGAGGTTGTACGGTGCAGTTCTCATTCTTGTTTTCCGGTGTCCCCTTCCTGCTGTCCGGTGGATTCTTGCTCTGCCTGGCGGCTTCGGTTGTCGCCGCCGATACCAAACAGGTACTGGAGGTGGAAGAGAAGGCCCTGCGCCAAAGTCAGGCAAGCCAGGAGCGGATCGACACCATGAGTGACGAGGCTGCCCGGCTGCTCCACCGTTATCGGGAGGTGACGCAGCGGGTCGACAGCCTGATGCTTTACAACGACAATCTGGAGGAGATCACCCGCTCCCAGGAGGCGGAGATCACCTCCTTTGAGCGGCAGCTGGCCGGAATTGAAGAAACCCGGCGGGAGATCGTGCCCTTCAAGCTCCGCATGTTGACGGCCCTGGAGGGTTTTGTCGCCCGCGATCTTCCCTTTCTGGCCGATGAACGTAAGGCCCGAATTGAAGGACTCCATACCCTGATGGAACGTGCCGATATTACGGTGGCCGAAAAATACCGCCGGATAATGGAGGCCTATCAGCAGGAGATCAACTACAGCCTCACCATCGAAACCTACTCGGGTGCCCTGGACGACGACAACGATGCCCGCAACGTCGAATTCTTGCGTATCGGTCGCCTGGCCTACCTCTACCAGACCCCCGACCGCCGCGAGAGCGGTTTCTGGCACCACCAAATGCGCCGGTGGCAAACCCTGGAACAAGGCTATAACCAGTACCTGCGCCGGGGTATCCTGGTGGCCGACCGGCGCATCGCCCCGGAGCTGATTCGAATTCCGGTGGTGGTTTCCCAGCCGCGGGAGGATCTACCATGAGAACCATTGCCACCCTGCTGATCGCCTTGGCGCTGACCCTGACTTCGGTTCTTGTTTCGCCGGCGCTAGCTTCGGCAACTGATTTGGACTCTGCCGCTGCACCGAAGTCACAGCCCCCCGACACCCTGGAGGATTTTCTCCGCCAGGTGGAACGGGCGGCGGACGACAGCCAACGGTTCGACCGCCGGCGGTTTACCGCCGATCTGGCGGAAGCCCGGCAGCAACTGGCCGAAGCGGAAGAGCGTCTGCGCTCCGAGCAGAGCCGCCAGGAGACCCTGACCACCACCCACGCCGATCGGGAGAAGAAGCTGATCGCTCTTGAAGAAGAGTTGCAGGAACAACAAGGGGATTTAGGGGAGATTTTCGGGGTGGTCCGGCAAAGCGCCGGCGATCTCCATGCCCGCTTGTTGGATTCTCCGGCCTTGGCGGCGCAACCGCAAAAGCTGAATTTTCTGCGGCAAATGGCCGATAGCCGGGAGTTGCCCACGATGGCCGAGCTGGAGCGATTCTGGCTCCTGATCCTGCGCGAGATGGCCGACGGCGGCCGGGTTGAATCGTTTAACGGCACGGTGGTGGCCCCGGACGGAACCCTGCACCAAAAAGATATTCTCCGCATCGGAGTCTTCAACACGGTCGCGGATGGCCGTTACCTGATTCAAGTAAGCGGCGGTGACCAGTTCCTGGAGCTGCCCCGTCAACCGGAACACGCCCACCTGAAAATGGCCGCCCGGCTGGAGCAGGCGAACCCGGGCGAGTTGCTGCCCATAGCCGTTGATCCCTCGCGGGGGACGATTCTCAGCCAGCTTGCCCTGGTGCCTTCCATTGGCGAACGGATCCTTCAGGGTCGGGCTATCGGGATGCTCATTCTCGGCTTGGGGGCTATCGGTCTGCTGATCTTCGTGGTGCGTTTTACCATCCTCACCGTTATGGCCCGCCGGGTCGATGGCCAATTACGCAGTGATCTGCCTCGAAGCGATAATCCGGTTGGCCGTATCTTTGCACTGCACGAGGCCAACTGCAACCTGACCCCGGAAGCCCTGGAAATCAGACTTGATGAGGCGATTCACCAGGAAATTCCCAAGTTGGAGCGGGGCCTGAGTACCATCAAGATCCTGGCCGCCGTGGCTCCGCTGCTGGGCCTGCTGGGTACCGTGGTTGGAATGATCCAGACCTTCCAGGCAATCACCCTGTTCGGCACCGGCGATCCTCAACTGATGGCCGGCGGCATCTCCCAGGC
>CAYVVK010000877.1:0-2662 GCA_964454855.1 uncultured Phaeodactylibacter sp.
AATAGAGCATATCTCCGGATCCTGCATCACCTTCTGTATGCGGTCCAGTTTGTCAAAGAGGGCTTCCAGCTCGTCCAGGCCCTTGTCCAGCGGGATGCCTGTCATGCCACGCACCATGGTTCCGAATCCCCGCATGGCGAAGCGCTGCCCGGGAAAGGCCTTCATCACCCACGACTGGGTGACCTGCGGCATGGACAGCAGGCTGAGCGTCTCTCCCGTTGGAGCACTATCGATGATGATGAGTTCGTATTCCTTGTTGCGGTAATGTTCCTCCAACCAGAGAAAAGCAGAGGCCTCCTCCATGCCCGGCAAGGCCGACAGCTCTTCCGCCACCACATTCTCCACACCCTGAAAGCGGAACATCGCCAGCATGAGCTGCCGCACGTTCTCCCAGTGTTTTTTCATGGAGTAATAGACGTCCAGTTCCTGGGCAAAGAGGTTGGGCGCCACTTCCTGCGGCTCGGGGCCGAGCTCAGTGTCCAGCGCATCGGAAAGGCTATGAGCCGGGTCGGTGGAGAGCACCAGGGTTTTGATGCCGTTTTTAGCAGCCTGCAGGGCCGTTGCAGCGGATAGCGTAGTTTTGCCTACACCTCCTTTTCCGGTTAAGAGTAAAATGCGCATGGGGATTTCGTTGATTTGCCCGCCGAAGCCTCTAAGGGCGTAGGAGGGTGATTCGTTGCCGCCTGGCCACTACAGTCCGCCCAGCGGCTGGTTGATCGTTTGATTGGCCTCGCCCGGCTGAATCCTTTGGCGAAGGCGGGTTAATTCATTGACTAAAACAACCAGTCAATTCTACAAATTAAAGGCCAGAGACCGAAGATTGTTCTCCGGGAGGAGAAATTAAAGGGGGTTGACTTTATCCGCATCGAGCCGCCAGCGTTTGACCGGCTGTTCAAAGTTGATGGCGCCGGGGATGGTGAGGTACTCCTTCTCGAAAACAAAACCTACTTTTTCCAAGGTGCGGCTAGGGGCGGGGTTCCGGGCATAGGGTTCGCAGTAGAGGGTTTGCAGCTCAAAGTTGCGGAAGTAGTGAGACAGCGTCAGGCGCAGCAGCTGGAGGCCGTAGCCCTGCTTTCTGGTTTCCGGCCGCCAGAGGTGGAGGTGCATGTAAGCTTCCCTGCCGAAGGTGATCTTATTGATATTGGAATGGCCCACCGGCTGGCCATCCAGTTCCCAGATGATGCAGTAGGCCTGTTTCTGCTCGTAGGGTTGACGGAGCTGTTCTTCCAGCATTACCACAAAAGAAGTGCGATCCGGTAATTTATCCAGATCCACCCCGAGGCTGGCAAGGTATTCCGGGTCTGAGCGATACCAATATTCGGCCAAGGCGTGAATATCGCTGGGCCGAATCTCTCTCACCGAAATCTTTTCCTCTTTCATCACATTTTGGGAACATCAACCTGCAGAGAACCATTTTGGTTCCCCACTTTGTCACTTCAACTCAAAGGAATGGGGGGCAGGTTTTTAGGCCCTAAACCTGAAGGTAAATGTCCTCCACCTCTTTCACCGGTTGCCGGCAGGCATAATCCTTACAGACGTAGATCAGTGTTTCGCCATTGGCCGGCCAGCGATGGGCCAGCAGGGGGTAATCCTCTCTGGGTTCATCCGTAGCGATGAGGACGTGATGGCCGAAGAAGTGAGCAGCGGCTTCCTCCACCTTGGCCGGGGCATCTTCGCCGGCGATGGCGATCTCGAGGACGCCAAAAGTTTCCCCTACCATCAGCGTGGCCCAGCTGGCGTGCGCCAGGGGCCCCTGCTCGAGATTCTCCCCTACGGCCAGCAGCATATTACGCGCCTGTTTCCGCCATTCCGGGCGGCCGAGCAAGAGGCCCAGGCGCTGCAGGTTATCCGCCATGACGGCATTAGGCGAAGGCATGTCTTCTTCCCTGATGGCGTATTGGCGTTGGGCGGTATCCGGTGTATCCCGATGCTGATAGCAGAAGAGGCCAGCCTGTTGATCCCAGAAGGCCTCCAGGGCCTTTTCCGTCCAGGTTTCCGCCTCATCCAACAGCTCGTGCTGCTGGCTTGACTCATGTACCTCCAGCAGTGCCTGTATGAAGTAAGCATAGCCGTCCAGAAAGGCGGGAAAAGCACTCTGGTTACTGTGTAACAGCTCGGCTCCGTTTTGCAGGTGTTGCCTGATAAAATCCAGGCAGCGCCCGGCTACCGAGAGGTAGTGCGCTAGGCCGGTGGCCGCATAGCTGCGGGCAAAGGCCGTGCAGGCCAGCGCATTCCAGGGCAGCACGATCATTTCATCTACGGCGGGGCGGGGCCTTCTGTCCCGCAACTGCAGTAAACGCTCCCGGCATCCGGCCAGATAAAGGGCCAGCTCTTCCACAGGGATGCCTTTACGGCTGGCAAAAGCCTTCTGGCTCTCTGCGGCGTAAAGGATATTCCGGCCCCTCTCCCAGTTACCCTCTTTACTGATGTTGTAATACTGGCAAAAGTAACCAGGCTCTTCTTCGAGCTGCTTCACCACCTCTTCGTAGCTCCAGGTATAAAAGCGTCCTTCTTCTCCTTCTGTTTCTGCATCCAGGGCGGAAAAGAAGCCGCCTTCGGCATGCTGTAGTTCCCGTTCCATGAAGGAAAGTGTGCGGTGTAAAGCTTCCAGCCGATGGGGTTTCCGGCGCCATTTCTGAAGATTGGCCAGCAGGCCGGCGAT
>CAYVVK010000878.1:0-2655 GCA_964454855.1 uncultured Phaeodactylibacter sp.
AATTCGCGACGCGACTATTCCACAGGGCTGGCCTTTCAGGCCGCTAAACACATACAGATTGGCCTCCAAATATGCTCTAAGCCAGCAATTTTGCCGCATCTTTCCAGTAGATCCAATGCGGGTTCAGGTGCTGCCCACCGTACTTCAGGTAAAAGGCGCGGTAGGGATTATCCGGAGCAATGCCCACGCAGAGGCGTTCCATTAGCCATTGCGTGAACCTGGCCAGCAGTTCCTTCGCTGGTGTTCCTTCAAAATATAAAAAGACTGGATCTCCGCATCCATGTCGTAGCGGGTAGTGAGGTGGCCGGCGAGGTGGCCGATCAGCCGGCCGTCCACAACTGCTTTGAGCACCAGGCGCTCCGGTTTGGAACCGCCGGGAGATTCGCCTCGGAAGTAGGTTTGCCAGCGCTGCAGGCGCCGGGGGTAGTCCACTTCGATCTCGTCGACCTGCTCAGGGATGGATTCCTTTTTGGATTGTATTTCTACCTGAGTCAGGGCAGGGATGTCGGCTTCGGTGGCGGGCAGGATGTCCATGTCGGTAATATCGTATTTAATGGGATAGTTCAATTTTCTGTGTCTTTTCAAAAATGTCCCTTGATTTTCAGTGAATGGCGGATAGTGAACAACCCATACCGGGCAAATGGCGAACACTCCTGTTCTGTCTCAAAACTAAAAACGGGAAGGCGGCAATACTTGCATTTTAGGAAATTTTTTTATATTGAAGCCAAACATTCGAAGAACACCGCCATGGCCGAAATAGCCTTAACCCGAAAACCCGCCCGGCTGGGAGCGACGCAGCGCCGCGACCTCTGGTGGGTGCCTCCCCTCGCTATCTTTCTCGGATTGAGCCTCTTTATCGTTTACGCTACCTTCCGGGTATTTTACAACGCCCATTATGTGATCGATACGCCTTCCTCTGCTTACATCCTTTCTCCCTTTTATTCACCGCTCCTGATCTGGGAAGACATGCCCAGCTGGCTCTCTCCCGCCATGCTCATACTGTGGGCGCCCGGAGGGTTCCGGCTTACCTGCTATTACTACCGCAAGGCCTACTACCGCGCGTTTTTCCTCGACCCGCCCGCCTGCGCGGTTTCCGAGCGCCCGGGTAAGGATTACAGGGGAGAGACTGCGCTGTTGATCTTCCAGAACATACATCGGTATTTCCTGTACCTCTCTCTTGTTTTTCTGGTCATTCTCACCCTCGATGTCATCCACGCCTGCATCTGGCCGAACGGTTTTGGCCTCAGCCTCGGCACGCTGGTGCTGCTGGCCAACACCACGCTGCTTGGCCTGTACACCTTCTCCTGCCATTCTCTGCGCCACCTCATCGGCGGCAAGGTCGACTGCTTTTCCTGTGTGGCCTTCGGCCATGCGCGGCACAAGGCCTGGAAAGGCGTCTCCCGGCTTAACCGCAACCACATGCTGTGGGCCTGGGCGAGCCTCTTTATGGTGGCCTTTGCAGATTTCTACATATGGATGGTCAATATTGGCGTATTTACCGACCTACGGATCTTTTAAATTATGGACAAGTATACGACTTATCAGTACGATGTTGTCATTGTCGGTGCCGGCGGCGCCGGGCTTAGAGCGGCCATCGAAGCATCGGCAAGCGGTGTCAGGACGGCCATCATTTGCGCGTTGTCGCGATTGACCAGGCGGAAGGGGGCGTCGCCGCTGCCCTGTCCAATGTCGACCAGCGTGACAAGTGGCAGGTGCACTTCCGGGATACCATGAAGGGCGGAAAGTACCTCAATCAGTGGCGCATGGCGCAGCTGCACGCCCAGGAAGCTCCCGAACGCGTCAATGAACTGGAGGAATGGGGCGCCGTTTTCGACCGTACTCAGGACGGGCGGATCCTGCAGCGCAACTTCGGCGGGCATACCTACCCGCGCCTGGCGCATGTCGGCGACCGCACCGGCCTGGAACTGATCCGTACCCTGCAGGACAGAGGCGTGCACGGCGGCATTGATGTCTTTATGGAATACACCGTCCGCCGGCTCCTGACGAGTGAGGGCAGGGCCTCCGGCTGCCTGGCCTACAACCGGGAAAACGGCCGCTTCGTGATCTTCGGCGCCAAAGCGCTCGTGCTGGCCACCGGCGGCATCGGGCAATGCTGGGACATCACCTCTAATTCCTGGGAGTACACCGCCGACGGGCATGCCCTGGCCCTGTGGGCGGGCGCCGACCTGCTGGACATGGAATTCGTCCAGTTCCACCCCACCGGCATGGTCTGGCCGCTGAGCGTGCGGGGCACCCTGATCACCGAGGGCGTACGCGGGGAAGGGGGCATTCTGAAAAATAGTGAAGGGAAGCGGTTTATGTTCGATAATGTGCCCGAAATGTACAAGGCGGAATTTGCAGATACGGAGGAGGAAGCCAACGAATGGGTGAAGGCCGTGGTGGCCAACAAGATACCCGAAGCGCGGCGGCCACCCGAGCTGCTCACCCGCGATGTGGTGGCCCGAGCCATCCTCAAAGAGGTGGAAGAGGGCAGGGGCAGCCCCCACGGCGGGGCCTATCTCGATATCGCTTCCCGCCGGCCGGCTGCCGAGATCAAGCGCAAGCTGCCTAGCATGTATCATCAGTTCAAGGAACTGGCGCATGTAGATATTACCACAGACCCGATGGAAGTAGGCCCCACCTGCCATTACATGA
>CAYVVK010000879.1:0-2653 GCA_964454855.1 uncultured Phaeodactylibacter sp.
CGGCAGGTGGTGGTGATTCGGCACCCCATGCCCTACGGCGACCTGGCCAAGCAGCGCGTGCAACGCTTTGCTTCTCTGGCCGACCTGAATAAACACCACTGCACCATCGAGGAGATGGAAGAGTACGAACCGCACATTATCCGGGGCAACGTCATCTACGCCGGCATCGACTACGAGGCCATCCTGCAGGAGGCCGAAAATGACCCCAAAGGCTGTGATGTGATCGTCTGGGACGGCGGCAACAACGACTTCTCCTTCTACCAGTCGGACCTCTACCTCACCCTGCTGGACCCCCACCGCGCCGGCCACGAGCTGACGTACTACCCCAGCGAGGTGAACCTGCGCCTGGCCGACGTGGCCATCATCAACAAGATCGACAGCGCCCGCCCGGAAGGCATTCAGAAAGTACGGGTGAACATTGAAAAAGTTAATCCAAAAGCCATCGTCATCGATGCCGCTTCGCCCATCCGCGTAGAAAAACCGGACATCATTCGCGGCAAGCGGGTGCTGGCCATTGAAGATGGCCCGACCCTCACCCACGGCGGCATGCGCCTGGGCGCCGCTACTCTGGCCGCCCGTAAATACGGCGCTGCCGAACTGGTAGACCCAAGGCCCTTCATCGTAGGCACCATCAAGGATACCTTCCGCGACTATCCCTACATCGGCACCCTGCTGCCCGCCATGGGCTACAGCGATGAGCAGTTGCGCGACCTGGAAATGACCATCAACAGCACCGACTGCGATGCCGTCATCATCGGTACGCCCATCGACCTGAGCCGCGTCATCGACATCAAAAAACCCTACACCCGCGTCTTCTATGAGCTGCAGGAGATCGGCGAGCCCAACCTCAGCCAGGTGCTGGATGAGTTTATTGGTAAAATGGGGCTAAGAGGGAAACTGAAAGAAGAGGAGTTGGTGGGTTGATGCTATAGATGCTTCATTTTGCCCCCTTGCGGGCCAAAATGGATGCTGCGGCCTTTGGCCGGTTGATGCTATGGATGCCCAAGCAGAGAAGGGGGTATCCATAGCATCAACCGCATCCACAGCATCATGAAAAACCTCATGGTTTTTCACTAAAACCACCCCGCCCCCGGGAAGCGGAACGGCCAGGGTATGCCCACCAGTATCAGGATAAGCCCGATGAGGTAGTACGTAAACGTCGCTTTAAACCTGGCAATATCTTCCGCCTTGCGTTTGGCCTGGCTGTAGCCTATGGTAATGATGGCAATAGCCAGGATCATAGTGGTAAAGTGCTCGACGGTGTAGAACCGGAGCACGCTGTTTTTCATGGTTTCGGCTGAGAACTCCACCAGCGGGCTGATGAAATACAGAATGAGGCCGATCACCAGTTGCAGGTGGACGAAGATCATCGCAAAGAGGGCCATTTTGCGGTCACCGTCGGTATAGCTCTGGTTGCCGCGCCACTTTACGAGTGCATTCGCGATGGCTACGAGTAGTAGGAGCAGGACGACCCAGCGCAGGCCGGAGTGGGCGTGTTTGAGAATTACGTACATATCGTGTGTGTTTTTTTATTGATGCAAAGCTAGGGTTTTTGGTTGATTTGTCTCGTAGAAAGGATGGCTTTCCATCTTATCGTAAGGCGCCTTCGGAGTTTTTAAACCAAGAGAGAAACCATTTTAAGCTAAAACTCATTAAATTTGTCAGCGTTGTTTTCAAAAAAAAAGCGTGCCAGGATTGAAAATCATTAACCCCTTTTCCGTGCCACCTGCTTCTTGAAATATTCCGAAATATTTTGCCGACTTTATCAACTAGGCATATCTTAGCCAGAAAAAAAATTCATGCAAAGACCGGCCACCCTCCTCATCCTTTGTACTTTTTGGCTTTCCCTCACCGCTCAAACCGTACCCAACAATTCCTCCCTCACCATCGAACAGATCATGCTGGGCGAACGCTTCGTCGGCTTTCTACCTGAAAGAGCAGAATGGAGCCCGGACAGCCGCACCCTCTACTTCAGCTGGAATCCCGAAATGGATACCCTGCGCAGCTCCTACAAGGTGAGTGTGGGAAAAACAGGAGAACCGGTGAAGCTCAGCCTGGAAGAAGAGAAGCAACTGCCCGAACGCGGCGACTACAGCAGCGGATACAGCCAGCTGGTATACGAAAAGAACGGCGACCTCTTCCTGCTGGATGTCAGCAGCGGCCAGCCCCGCCAACTGACGAACACCATCGGCAGGGAGGGTAACCCCCAGTTTTCCGGCGACGACAACAAGATCATTTATACCTCCGACGACAACCTCTACAGCTGGAGCCTCAGCGATGGGGCCCTGGAGCAGCTCACCAACTTTAAAAAAGGCAACGAAAAAAAGGAATCTACTCCGCCCGAAAACCAGCAATGGCTGGAAGAAGACCAGCTGGACATCTTCGATATCCTGCGGGAACGCAAGGCCGAACAGGAACTGCGCGAAAAACAGCGCGAGGCCCTGCAGCCCGAACGCCCTGTGGAGATCTACTATGGCGACAAGCGCCTGTCCGGACTGGACATCAGCCCCGATCTGCGCTTCGTCACCTTTCGCCTAACCAGGGATGCCGACAGCAAGAATACCACGGTGCCGGAATTCGTCACCCAATCCGGCTACCTCGACGAGCAGCGCGCCCGCCCCAAAGTGGGCAGCCCTCAGGATACCCATGAGAT
>CAYVVK010000880.1:0-2649 GCA_964454855.1 uncultured Phaeodactylibacter sp.
GCCGTCGCGCCGAAACCAGGTGAGCTGCCGCTTGGCGTAGCGGCGGCTGTTGCGTTTGATGAGCTCCACTGCCTCCTCCAGGCCCATTTTCCCCTCGAGGTGATCGAAGAGCTCCTGGTAGCCGACGGCCTGCAGGGCGTTTAGATGGCGGTGGGGGAAGAGGGTTTTGGCTTCCTCCAGCAGGCCGGCCTGCATCATCCTGTCCACCCGCTGGTTGATGTGCTGGTAGAGCAGGGGGCGGGGCCAGTGCAGCTGCAGGTAGATGGGCGTGAAAAAGCGCTCCCGGCTTTCCTGGGTGTGACAGGAGGAAAAAGGCTGTCCGCTGGACCGGTAAACGGCGATGGCGCGCATCAGGCGGTGTGGGTTTTGCCGATCCACACGCTCGTAGTATTCGGGGTCTATGCGGGCCAGCTCTTCCTGCAGGTGCTGCAGGCCCTGTTCCAGATATTCCCTTTCTACCTGTTCTCTGATCGCCTTTGGAACCTCCGGCAGTTCATCCAGCCCTTCACAGAGGGCTTTGATGTACAGGCCGGAGCCGCCGGCAAGGATTACGACATCTTTTTCTTTAAACAGCTTCCTGAGCAAAGGAATGGCCTCCCGTTCAAATTCCCCTACGTTGTAATCCTCCTCTATGCTGCGGTGGCCGATCAGGTAATGCGGAGCCTGCGCCAGCTCCTCATCCGCAGGCTTTGCGGTGCCGATATCCATCTCCCGGAAGAACTGCCGGCTGTCTGCCGATACGATGGCCGTATTGAAGTGCTGCGCCAGGCGAATGGCGAAGCCGGTCTTGCCGCTGGCGGTAGGGCCGCCTACTACGATTAGGAATTTGTTGCTGCTCATATCGGTCTATGGTTAGATGCCAGATGTCAGATGTCAGATGCCAGATGTCAGATTTCAGATGCCAGGCATCAACAATCTAACACCGTGTGAAACACGAGGCCCCTGCCGGCCCAGGTAAGCGGGCTCGGCAAAGCCGGGGCAATATAACAACCTGACAGTTTGTCCCGGAAGCCTGGAAATATGGCTCTCGGTGCTCCGCAAGCGAAGCAAAATAAGTGAAATACTTTCGCCAGGCCCCAACAATTTAACAATATAACAATCCAGCAATGTATCATCTCACACATCCGCCACCTTCTCCATCCAAGGCTCCGCCTGCTCCAACTGAGCGGCCAAGCGGAAAAGTATATCCTCCCTGCCGATGGCGGCCGTAAACATCACTCCCACCGGCAGGTTGTCCTCCGTCCAGTGCAGGGGCACCGACATGGAGGGCTGGCCCGCCATATTGGCGAAGGGAGTGTAGGGAATGTAGCTGAAAGTCTTCTCCGCGATCTCATCCACATTGGCCTTGAGCACACCGGCCAGATTGAATTTCGACACCAGCCACATCAACTTTTTCTCGGCGGAGCTGGGCTGAAGCGCGCCGATCTTAAACGGCACTTTAGATACCGTAGGCGTAAGCAGCAGGTCGTACTGCTGGTGGAAGGCGCCCAGGCGGCGGGAGATCTCATTCCACTTACGGCGCCGGTAGGCGTAGTCCTTGGCGGAAAAGCTTCGGCCCAGCATGCCCAGGGCGTAGGTCGTGGCTTCCACATCGGAGGTACTAACCTTTCTTCCGAGGTGTTCGCCGAGTTCCTCCAGGTCGGCGGCGGCTTCGCCGTAGATCATGGTGACGAAGGTCTTGGTCAGGTCCTCTTTTCGGTAGGGTAGTGGGGCTATTTCCACCTTATGCCCTAATGATTCCAGCAGCTTTCCTGTTTTTTCCACCGCCAGAATACAGTCCAGGTCCACCTCATGGCCCATCGTGTGGGCCGTACTCATGGCGATGCGCAGGCTCCCCGGTTCCTCTTTTATGATGTCGAGGTAGGGTTTGGTTTGCGGAGGAAGGAAGTAGGGGTCGCCTACTGCCGGCCCCTGAATGGCATCCAGCAGGGCGGCGCTGTCGCGCACGCTGCGGCTCACGCAGTGTTCCATGGTGGCGCCGCTCCAGGGAGCGCCGGCCTGAGGGCCCAGCGAGATGCGGCCCCGGCTGGGCTTCAGGCCGAACAGCCCGCAGCAGGAGGCCGGAATGCGGATGGAACCGCCGCCGTCGCTGGCCGTGGCCATGGGCACGATGCCTGCGGCCACTGCCGCGCCGGACCCTCCACTGGAACCCCCGGCCGTATAGCCGATCTTCCAGGGGTTGCGGGTGGGGCCGAAAAACTCGGGTTCCGTGTAGGGCGTCAGGCCGAATTCCGGCGTATTGGTTTTTCCCAGAAAAGAAAGGCCGGCATTGCGAAAGCGCTCTACGATGGCGCTGTCCTTTTCGGAAACGTAATCCTTATAGCCGCGGCTGCCGGTACAGCGGGGCGTGCCTGCGATTTCCAGCCCCAGGTCCTTGACCAGGAAGGGCAGGCCGGCGAAGCGGCTTTCCGGATCGGCTTTTTTCGCCATGTCGCGGGCCATGTCGTACAGCGGATGAATGATGGCGTTGATGGCCGGGTTGACGCTTTCTGCTCTTGTAATGGCGATCTCCGCAATTTCTTCAGCGGTAATTTCTTTGGAACGGATCAGTTCCGCCAGGCCGAGGGCATCGTATTGGCGGTATTCTTCGAAGGTCATGTGGCTGGGTTTTTCTGTTTTGTCTGCAATTCGTGTTTTTCCCCGGCTCAT
>CAYVVK010000881.1:0-2644 GCA_964454855.1 uncultured Phaeodactylibacter sp.
ATATCTGGGGGGTAGGCACCCGCCTGGCCACCGCCTACGACCAGCCGGCCCTGGGCGGCGTCTATAAGCTCACTGCCGTGGAAGATGAAAACGGAATTTTAGAAGGCCGCATCAAACTATCGGAGCAAGCCATCAAGGTGTCCAACCCCGGCCTGCAGCAGGTACAACGCCTGTTCGACGAAGAAGGCGTGCCGCAGGGCGATATCATATTCGACATCAGAGATGAAAAGCCCACCGGACGCATGTGGAATTACCTCAGCCAGGACATGGAAGACATTCCATACCATCACACCAAAGAGATCCTGGAGCCTGTTTTCCAGAAAGGAAAGCTGGTGTATGAAAGCCCTGGCCTGGAAGACATCCGGCAGCGAAGCCTCGAGCAACAGGAGTTGTTTGGCCAAGTGGAGGAGCCCGGCAACTATCCGCACGGGCTGGCAGAAACCTTATACCAAAGAAAAGCCGACATGATGAAGGCCCTGGGCGCACAGCCGGAAGAGGTATACGATGAGGGATAGGCACTATGCCACGGCAAGGCCTGTTTCAAAAGCTCTGCCGCTGTTGTTCCAACAGATGGATGAAAATCCTTAATTTCACGGCAGTAAAATTTACCGAAGTATTTCCATGCCATACTCTTACGATTATCCACGCCCCGCGCTTACCGTTGACTGTGTCATCTTTGGCCTGGACGAGAGCCACCAACTGAAAGTACTGCTCATTAAGCGAGCCCACGACCCCTTCAAGGGCAACTGGGCCTTACCCGGCGGCTTCGTCGATATGGACGAGGGCCTGGAAGCTGCTGCTTTACGGGAACTGGAAGAGGAAACCGGAGTGAAAGATGTTTTCATAGAACAGCTTTACACCTTCGGAAAGCCCGGGCGTGACCCCCGGGGGCGGGTCGTCAGTGTAGCTCACTTCGCCCTGGTCAACCTGGAAGAACACCCCGTCCAGGCCGACTCGGACGCCAGAAAGGTCGAGTGGTTCGAGATCAGCCAGCTTCCCGAACTGGCTTTCGACCACAGCCTCATTCTGCAAGTGGCCATCCGCCGCCTGCGCGCCAAAGTGCGCTATCAGCCCATCGGCTTTGAACTGCTGCCGGAAAAATTCACCCTCTCCCAACTGCAGAAACTCTACGAGACCATACTGGGAGTAGACGAGCTCAACAAAAGAAATTTCCGAACCCGAATCCTGAAAATGGGTGTACTGCAGGAGGTCGGCAAACAGGAAGGCGTAGCGCATCGCCCCGCCAAACTCTACAGCTTCGACAAAGACAAATACGAACAACTGGTTAAAGAACGATATGAAGGCCTGCTCCGCAGAGGAGTGGATTTTGAAATTTAATCACCCATGAGATATTTACTGTACCTGACTGCCTGCGGCCTGCTCCTTCTCAGCGGCTGTAAGAACGACCCGCCCCGCCAGGCTGATAGCGGAAGCAGAAAAGGGGAAGAAGAAGCCCCCCTGCCCGCCCGGGAGTCGGACTACGAGGAATCGGCCTACAAATGGGGATACATCGGTACCGATGACCAGCTGATGATCGATGCCCAATACGACGATGCCCGCCCCTTCACTCAGGGGCTTGCCGCCGTGCGCGTAAAAGGGAAATGGGGCTTCATCGATAAAGAAGGGAAGCTGGTGATCCCCCTCGAATACCAGGGCGCCTGGAGTTTTTCAGAAGGCCTGGCGCGTGTGCTCACCTACGAGAACAAAATGGGTTTTATTGATAAAAGCAGCCAGTGGATGATTGAGCCGGTTTATGACGACGCCCTCGATTTCCAGGAAGGCCTGGCCCGCGTCAGGGTGGACGGGAAGTTCGGTTTTATCGGCCCGGCCGGGAAGAGGGTTATCCCTCCTCAGTATGAGCAGGCTTCCTCTTTTGAGAATGGATATGCCAAAGCCAAAAAAGAAGGCAAGTACGGCCTGATCACCCCCGCCGGAGAATGGGCCCTGAAACCTGTCTATCAGAAGGTAGCTCCCTTTTCGGAAGGCATGGCAAGAGTACGCCGGGAAGGCAAATACGGATTTGTGGACAAAAAGGGGACAACGGCCATTCCGCTCCGGCTTGAAAACGCCCGGGACTTTCAGTTCGGGCTGGCTCCCGCTAAAGAGAACGATCAGTACGGCCTTATCGACAAGGATGGGAAATTTGTCGTAGCCCCGCAGTATAAGCAGTTGTGGTACGCCGGCGAGTCATTATGGGGCGTAGAAGAGGATGGCCGCTACGGCTATATAAATGCCCGGGGAGAAATAGTGGCTCCCATACAGTTCGAACAGATCTTCAGCTTCCAGAACGGCTTCGCGCCCTACCGCATGGGCCTTCTTTGGGGCTATATCGATACCGAGGGCAAGCTGCTGACCCAACCGCAATTCGGCCTGGCCTGGGCATTCCAGGAAGGCCTGGCGCGGGTAGCCACCCGCCACGGCATCGGCTTTATCGACACCAGTGGTGCGCTGGCCATACCTCCAAAACCCAATTACCTGGACCTCAGGGATTTTTCGGAAGGGCTGGCTTTGGTGCAGGTTTATCGGTGATTTACTTTGCCTGCCGCAGCTCGCAGCGCGAAGGCTGGGTTTATTGGTTTATTGGTTTATCTGAAGCACACGCAGCAGTTTCACTTGTAACGCCGGTGGCAGTTCTCCGATTTCA
>CAYVVK010000882.1:0-2640 GCA_964454855.1 uncultured Phaeodactylibacter sp.
TTATTAATGCCGATGATCGCCACCTTGATATCATACTTCTGGATGACAAAATCGAAAGCCACTTTCGGGTTATAGATCTTAACACCGTTAAGTTTTTTGCGGCGCAGCTTGGGATTGTCGTCAAAAAAGGCGGAAATCCGGTAATTGTGAGATGAATGATGCCGGAGCACGTGTTCTATCAGTACGCCCATCTCACCTGCTCCGAAAATGACGGTGTTGAGCCTGGACCTCTTGGGGATCTTAATCTGGTCGTATACCAGCTTGAGCAAGATCCTGATGCCTCCTGACAAGAGCATCATCACAAAAAAATCGATCAGCACAATGGCCAGCCGGTTGTTGGACTCCAGCAGGCCGGGAACCTGAAAAACGAGTACCAGAAAGGCCAGCGAGGCGAGAGACACTGCGTAAAACACATGTTTATAATCTTTCTCGCCAATGTAGCGGACGACAATGGAATAAGTGCCAAACCAGGTGCCGGCCGCTATTCGCAAGCCTACCAATAAGGGAGTGGCCCAGGAGAAAAACTCACGGGTGTGCTCAAAGTCAAAGTTATGCGCCAGGAGTATGGAAAAATAAAAAGCAAATAAGGCGAAAACAACATCTAATGTAAAGATCAGGATCTTAGTAGTGTAACCAACCATACCCATAGATTTTAAGTGTTCTGTACGTTTACGAATCAGCCCTGGCCGGGAATTTCCCGGGCCTTCGGCCATGAAGCGGTGTAGTTTTCTCGTGGGCGTAGCACTTCTGTGATGCTACAGCTCCAGGTACTGTAGTTTTTTCAGTTGCCGGATGTGATGGCATCCGGCCCGCTGATACGGTTTGGGGGGAGGTTGGGGGAATGAGGACAGGATTTACTTTGCTGTCTGGCCCTCCATACAACAAGGTATTTCCGAGCCTTCGTTATAAAGGGTTCTTTCTTGCAGCCTGTTGAAAAACATCATCCAGAGCGGCAAAAATTCGTCCAAAATCTTCTTCAGTGAGGTTGGTGCCGCTTGGCAGGCACAGGCCTTCATCAAACAGCCGTTCGGCAGTACCCTCACCGTAGAAGGAATAGTTTTTAAATACGGGTTGAAGATGCATAGGTTTCCACAGTGGGCGGGCTTCTATGTCATCAGCCTCCAGGGCCAGGCGGATGGTTTCCCGGCTCAGCCCTTTGTTTTCGTCTTCGTTGAGGAGAATACAGCTCAGCCAGCGGTTGCTGAAAGCTCCTGGCCTTTCTTCCTGGAAGCGGATATGGAACCCCTGCTCATTCCATTTTTCAAAATAAGCCCGGTACCGTTCGTAATTGGCGCGGCGTTGTTCAATTCGCTCGGGAAGGACTTCCATCTGTCCACGCCCTATTCCGGCGAGCACGTTGCTGAGCCGGTAGTTGTGGCCAATCCGGCTATGCTGGTAGTGAGGCGCCGGATCGCGGGCCTGGGTGGCCAGGAAACGAGCCTGCTGAATCATCTCCTCATCTTCTCCGAGCAGGGCCCCGCCACCGCTGGTGGTGATGATCTTATTGCCATTGAAGCTCAGCACCCCAAGCTTACCGAATAATCCACACTTTTTGCCCTTGAAAGCCGAGCCCAGCGCTTCGGCAGCATCCTCGACCAGGGGAATACCATAATGCCTCGCAATATCCGTGATGTGCCCTACCTTGGCCGGCATACCATACAGGTGCACGTATACGATGGCCTTCGGCCTTTTGCCGTTCTTAATGAGGCTTTCAATCGCCCGCTCCAAATGCCTGGGGCACATATTCCAACTGTCGGCCTCGCTGTCTACAAATGCCGGAATACCCCCCTGATATACGATGGGGTTGGCGGAGGCAGAGAAGGTCAGGCTCTGGCAGAGCACCACGTCCCCAGCTTTTACGCCCAGCATTATCAGTGCCAGATGGATGGCGGCAGTACCGCTACTCAGGGCAGCAGCATGCGCCGCGCCGGTATATTCGGTGAGGTCGGCTTCAAAACCATTCACATTTGGCCCCAGTGGGGCGATCCAGTTGGTCCTGAAAGCTTCCTGTACGTAGTATTCTTCGCGCCCTCCCATATGAGGGGAGGACAGCCAGATCTTTTTCTGTGTATTTGGCATATGCTTTTTGGCTGGCCTTGAGAGCGTTTCTTTCTTCATTTCATCAAGTGTTGAGTTTTGCCCAGATCATGCCGGCGCACTCATGTATTACGCGCCTGCTCTTCAGAAGGTTACCATCTGAGGGCCAAAAACCTGCTTTCTTTTTGCCGGAACTGCTTTTTATGAGAAAATTTGTTGGGGCGGCGATGGGAGAAAGGCCTTCCATGCGAAACAGCATCATAGCGCGCGGCATGTGGATGGCGTCGGTAACGAGGATGAGTGGCGGATGGTTTTTTCCAAAATTTTGCCGGTAGGCCCGCGCTTCCGCCCGGGTGTTGTGAGGTTCATTCAGCCGGAACATGGCATTTTCAGGCACGCCCATCAGGGAAGCCGTAGCGGCCAGCACCTCCGCCTGGCTCTCCGTTTCTTTCCCGGCATGGCCCGACAATATCAGCCTGGCCCGCGGGAGGCGGCGGCAAATACGGACAGCTTCCACCAGGCGGCCCAGTGCCACCGGCGACAGGCGGGCATTAGGCGAAAGCCTTTCATCGGAGGTGTGCCCTCCCCCGAGCACCAGCACAT
>CAYVVK010000883.1:0-2635 GCA_964454855.1 uncultured Phaeodactylibacter sp.
CTGGCAGATTCAACCCGTCATGTCTATTCTCGAATTTTTGTGTATAAAGATTAGCAGTAATGGCAGGCAGGCTGTGCCAGCATGGCCGGCAGGGATTTTCGAGCAGGGACATAATGGATTTAAAGATTAGCGATACCGCCAGGTAGGCAGGGATTCATCCGGCCCGCTAATCACATTATACTCCGGAAATCGCGGAAAGATGCTCAATTCCAACTCATCCCACTCCGCTCCGCCCAGTACCCCTCCACCGTCATCGCCAGGGCATGCAGGCGCTCCACCTCCTCCCGGCTTAGCTCCACATCAGCCGCCCGCAGGTTGGACCGCAGATGCTCCGCCCGCGCAGCCCCGCTCAGCACCATATGCGCCCAGGGAAAGCTCAGCACATAGGCCAGGGCGATGGCATCGATACCCACTTCGTACTTCTTCGCCAATTCCTCCAGCACCTGCTTTCTGGGCGCAAAGGCTTCGGATCGATTACGCTCCGTCAGCCGCCCGTTGGCCAGGGCTTCCTTGATGGTGACTCCCATGCCATCAATAGCCGCCCGCTCCAGCTGGCTGCCGGCGGAAGGCTCCAGGATGTTGAAGGTAGCCTGCACGGCATCGAACAGCCGCCGGCCGTCAACCTCCACCTCCATGGCCGCACTCAGCACCTCCCTCTGCCGCGGCCCGCTCAGCGACAGGCCGATGAGGACGCCTTCGGATTTTAGCTCCGCCAGGCGGCTGAGCACCTCGGTATTATCCAGCACCCCACTTTTGAAAGTCGCGGAATGGATCTGATAGAGCTTCAAATACGGCTGCAGCCGTTTCGACAGCTCCCACTGCCGGTTCAGCACCGCCAGGCTGTGTTCCTTCACCTCGTGTTTTTCCGCCTCCACCTGCCAGTCCGCGGTGTAGGTGTATCCCCATTTGGAGCCCACCGTTACCGCCGCCGCCTTTTCCGGATATTGCTGCAGCCAGGAGAGCAGGAAATCTTCGGCCTTGCCGTAGGAGCGGGCGGCGTCGAAGTAGCGCACGCCCTGCCCGAAGGCCAGGTTGAGCATGTCATGTGTATGGGCCTCCATGGCATGGACTTCGTAATCCTCCAAGTCCTCGCCATGGCCCAGGTTGATGTAGCCGGGGCGGCCCAGGGCGGCCAGGCCCAGGGCCAGGCGGGGGAGGTGGAGGCCGGTGCGGCCTAGGGAGGTTTCGGGAAGCGGCATGATCTTATGTTTTCAGTATTATACAAAAAATTCACGCTCACAGGTAAAGGAATGTTGCACCGATAAGGGTGTTGCTGAAACCTCTATCCTTTATTTTTTTGTTATCTTTCACAGGATAATAAAGTCATTTCGTCCTGATCTTTAAATGCCAAAGTATGACCCGCATCATAATAGACTTAGAACGCAGCGAAGACATCCAGCTCCTGTTACGGCTGCTGGAGCGCCTGCAAATTCCATACAAACAAAAAGATCAGGAAGAAGACATCTCCGAAGCATTACGTATCCTGGAAAAAGGATGTGATATGAGGAGCTTTGGCGATGCTGTGGAGTATCAAAGATCCGCCCGAGAAGATAGGCCCTTACCTCATAGAGATTAGTAGATGATGAAAATACTGGATACCAATATCTTGATCTACGCTGCTGAAGAACCTTACAAAAAAACTCTCGCCCCTTATATAACCAATCGCATCAACGGAGTATCATCAATCAGCAAAGTAGAAACTCTAGGATTCTGGAAGATCACGCCCGAACAAATCGAGTGGTTTAATAGTATATTTCAAGTTCTGGAGGTTTTCCCAGTGACGATCTGGTGATCGAAAAAGCTATATCCATTCGCCAAAGAGTAAATGTCAAACTCGGAGATGCTCTAATTGCCGCAACCTGTCTGGTTCATGATGCTGAACTCGTAATACAGAAGACTTTAAATCTATTCCTGGCCTAAAAATGAAGAACCCCATAGATTAGCCCTCCTTTTTTCATTGTCGTTCGTATGGCCTTCTATGGCACTGACTGCTTGATCTTTAAGGTCATCTCCAAGCTCCAGGTTGATGTAGCCGGGGCGGCCAAGTGCGGCCAGGCCGAGGCGGGGGAGGTGGTGGGAAGGGGCATGGATAAAAATTTGTATTTTTAACACAACAGAAAAAGGTTAAGATAATGAACATGCGCTGAGTAACTCACTTAAAAGCTTGCCCTTCATTTTGAAGGATAAGCCAGCGCTTCTTTAATAAGCTTTTTATAGAACTCCCCACCCCCACCCTCGCTTTTGGAAAAGCTAAGCTATGAAAGAGATACTCGATAAGTTTCAAAACCTTGGGCGATATAAGGACGCTGCTCCACACAAACCATTGCTGGTATTAGCAGTTCTGGATTGGATAGAAGAATTGAAGCTTGAGCAGAACGAAATCCCTATTGACACGGGCCTCTACGAGCTGTTTGACGAATATTGGGACAAACTCTACAAGCCGAATAAAGCCAAGAGAATACATTATCCGATTCGTTATTTGCAAACCGATGATTTAGGCTGGAAAGTAAAGGTAAACGGCCAGCTACTTACCGAAGAGAAGAGCAAAAGTTATCTTAGAAAAAACGCTTCAACAGCTTCTTTTAGTAACTGTCCAAAAATAAAGTTTACAAAAAGTTGTAGATTTAGCTGTCAA
>CAYVVK010000884.1:0-2631 GCA_964454855.1 uncultured Phaeodactylibacter sp.
GGTTTTGAGTTTTGGGTTTTGAGTTTTGAGTTTTGGGTTTTGGGTTTTGAGTGTGGAATAACTCGAAACTTCTCCCTCAAAACTCAAAACTAGAATTCACTGTCCGGTTCCGCCTCGAACCATTCCTTGGTCTTGCGGAAGAGCTGATCGTACCACTTTCCGGAGGGGTCCTCTTTGTCTTCCGCTATCTCCTGATGAAAGGCTTCCTGGGCCTGAACCTTTCCGCTTTCCAGGTCTTCCAGGCCTTTCATCAACAGGCCGATGCCGGTGGCGTAGATGGGGCTGCCCAGCTGCTCGTTGTAGCCGTGCGCCAGGTGCTCTATCGGTACGCCGATGCGGGTGCTCATGCCGGTATGGTACTCCGCCAGCTTATCGATATGGTTGAGCAATGCCCCGCCTCCGGTGAGCACGATACCGGCGATCAGCTTGCGCTCGTAACCGGAACGGCGGACCTCCCAGACCACGTAATCGAGGATCTCCTCCACCCTTGCCTGTATAATTCGGGCCAGGTTCTTCTCGGAGATCTCCTTGTGGTCGCGGCCCCGCAGGCCGGGAATGGAAATGATGCGGTTATCAAAGACCTCGTCGGCCAGGGCCGAGCCGAATTTCTTCTTGAGCTTCTCGGCCTGAGGCTCCATGACCGTGCAGCCTTCTTTGATGTCTTTGGTGATGACGTTGCCTCCGAAGGGCACTACCGCCGTATGGCGAATGATGCCGTCCTTGAATACGGTGATGTCGGTAGTACCGCCGCCAATATCCACCAGGGCCACTCCGGCCTCTTTTTCTTCATTGCTGAGTACCGCAGAGGCGGAGGCAATGGGTTCCAGGGTCATGTTGGTCGCTTTCAGGCCGGTGCGCTCCACACAGCGGTAGATATTATTGGAAGCAGAGATCTGGCCGGTGATGATGTGGAAGTTGGCTTCCAGGCGAATACCCGACATGCCGATGGGGTCGTTGATGCCCTGCTCGTTATCCACGGTGTATTCCTGAGGGATGACGTGCAGGATCTTGTCGCCCGGAGGCAACACCAGCTTATACATATCGCTGACCAGCCGGTCGATGTCACGCTGGCTGATCTCCGTATGGTCATTATCGCGGGTGAGGATCCCCCGGTGCTGAAGGCTCTTGATGTGCTGGCCGGCTATGCCGACATGCACTTTGCGGAAATCCATGCCTGCACCGCGCTGCGCCGAGGCTACTGCATCGGAGATGGCCTTGACCGTCTTTTCGATATTGGAGACCACTCCGCGGAGCACCCCTTCAGAAGACACCTTGCCGAGGCCCAGCACTTCGATTTTTCCATGGCTGTTACGGCGGCCGGCAATAGCGCAGACTTTAGTCGTCCCGATATCCAGAGCAACCACCACGTCCGATTTGTTAACATTAGTATCCATCATGCGCAATTCGTTTTTTTGTAGTTTTCGCATCAATTGAATTCGCCGGCGCCGGAGCGGCCGGCCTGGAATATGTTTGAATTATCTCTTTTTACATACCACCTGCCCGTCGTACTGCAGGTTAACCTCCCGGTATTTGTTCCAGCCCTCGTACGGGAGGGCCTCTTTATAGAAAACCTTGAGCCGCTTCATTTTCTGACCTGCCTTTTCAAAGGGCCCGAAAACGATCTTGTGGTTACCCACCAGCGGGATGAGTGTGATGTTCCCGCGGTTACTGAAGTGGATCTGTTCCACCATAGCGTTCAGGAACTCATCCTCCAGGATCATATTCGCCAGCAGGTAGGCGTCTTTGAGGTTGTTGCGCTTGCGTTCCAGGAACTTCGGCTCATGGGGCGGCAGATTTCCGGTGGCTACGATCACCTTGGCCGTGAAGTGTGGAGAGAGTGGCATTTTCACGCCGCTGCCATCCAGATAGTAGTTCAGGCCGTTATTGTCCATGATGCGCAGTATGGGTTTGCGCTGGACGATGCGGATCTTCACCTGATTGTTGGCGCTAATGTAGGCATCGGCATCCAGGATGAAGGGTTCCTCTTCCAGCACGCGCTCCAGGCGCTCCACATCTATCGAGCTCAGGGGCAGGCCCTCGAACTGATAGCCGAAACTGCGTTCGATGGCCAGGCGGACGTCCTGTTCCTTGATCATCCGCTCTCCTGCCGGCAGGGGTTCGATATCCATAACCACCTCCGCCGCCAGGCTGGCCTCTTTCCGCTCTACAGCGGAAATGACTACAGCCGCTGCCGCGAACAACAGCAGGACATAGCCGATGCGCCGGATCATCTGCAGTGTGCTTCTGTTGATTTGCAGGTTACTTAGCATTTTCAAAATAGGCTTTAATAGGTTCTCTAAAAGTATCTATATCGCCGGCGCCGAGTGTCAGCAGTACTTCCGGGCGGAGTTTTTCGATCTCCGCCAGGAGGGCGTTTTTGCTGGCCAGGCGTTTATTTTCGTTTTTCATCTTGCCGAAGATGAGCGCTGCGTCCACCCCTTCGACCGGCAATTCTCTCGCCGGGTAAATATCCATCAGGATGACTTCATCCAGTTGGTCCAGGGCGGCGGCAAAACCATCGGCAAAATCGCGGGTACGCGAGTACAGGTGCGGCTGGAAAACGCCGCTTATCCGCCGATCGGGAAACAACTGCCGGGCAGCGCCGATGGCGGCTTCCAATTCCGATGGATG
>CAYVVK010000885.1:0-2627 GCA_964454855.1 uncultured Phaeodactylibacter sp.
ATACCGCCATGTGCAGCAGTTCGGCAACTCCCGGGCCGGCCTGACCAAAATGGTGCGGGCCGTCGCCGGCTCCTGGGCCTGGGGCGGCATGTTCGGCCTGGCCCTGCCGCGCTGGTACCTCGAAGGCGACGCCACCGTCATGGAAACCGCACTTACCGCTTCCGGCCGGGGCCGCCTGCCAGCCTTCGATATGGAATACCGCTCGCTGATCCTCAACGATCTCCAATATTCCTACGAAAAGGCCGCCGCCGGCTCCCTGAAAGATTTCGTGCCCAACTGGTACCGCCTGGGCTACTACATGACCGCCTACGGCCGCCGCGAATACGGCAGGGATCTTTGGGCGGGCGTGGTGGATGACGCCACCCGCTTTAAAGGGCTTTTCTACCCCTTCAACAAGAGCCTGAAAAGGAGGACGGGCCTCAGCGCGCAGGAGCTGTATCAGCAAACCATGCAGGACCTGGAAAGCAAATGGGAAACAGAGGAAAAGGCAGCCGCCGGATCCGAAGGCCAAATGGCCAATACCGAGCCGAAGAAGAATGTCACCCACTACCTCACCCCCCAGTACCTGGATGAAGAAACCCTGATCGTAGAAAAAAGCGGGTACGACCGTATTCCCCGATACCTCAAACTGGGCCCCGGCGGCCGGGAGGAAAAAATACTCGAGCCAGGCATCATCCTGGAGCCCCTGAGCCGGACGCTGTCCCTGGCAAACGGCCGCCTCTGCTGGGCGGAACTCGGCTTCGACCCGCGCTGGCACAACAAGGACTTCTCCATCATCCGCACTTACGACATGGCGAAGAAAAAGAGGCAGAAGCTGAGCTCCCGCAGTAAGTACTTCTCCCCTGCCCTTTCCGCCGATGCCAGGCAGATCGTCGCGGTGGAGGCCACTGCCGTCCGGCAGTACAGCCTGGTGATCCTGGATGCGGAAAGCGGAGCGCTGCTCCGCAAATTGCCGAATCCGGAAAATGACTTTTACTCCTTCCCGCGCTGGGCCGAAGATGGCCGGCACATCGTCGTGGTGGCCCGCAACGGAGAGCAGAACGAACTGCAGTGGATAGAGGCGGAAAGCGGTATGGTGGAAAAACTGACGGCCCCCACCGATCAGCAGATCAGCCACCCTTTCCCAAAGGGCGAATACATTTACTTTTCCGGCGCCTATACCGGCGTCAACCAGATCTTTGCGCTCCAGTTGAAGGACAGGTCCATCGCACAACTGACGGACTCGCCCCTGGGGGCTTTCCAGCCCGCCCTCTCCCCTTCCGGCCGTAAGCTGGCCTACAGCGAATTCAGCCCCATGGGGTATGATGTCATCGAACTGCAGCTGGATCAGGCACTTTGGGAACCCTATGACACCCGAAGCCCGGCCGAATATTCCTATGCACAAGCCATGGAAGAGCAGGAAGGCGGCAGCATAGTAGATAAGGTGGGTAATGAAACCTTTCCCGTTCAGAAATTCAACAAGTGGAGCGGCATCATCAACCCGCACAGCTGGCTGCCTTACCTCGACCCGCCGACGGTGGGCGCCAGCACCCTCTCCGACAATAAGTTCGGCACCCTTTCCATGGAAGCCGGCGGCTATTACAACCTCAACGAAGAGGAATTCACCTTTTCCGCCGGCGCCACCTACGCTGAGCTCTACCCTTACATCAACGCCAACTACCAGATCTCCAACCGCTCCGCCCTGATCTACAATTTCTCGGCGCCCAATGACACCACCGTTCTCGTAAACAACTACGTGGAGGAGTGGCGGGAAAACCGGGCGGCCGGCGGCCTGGCCCTGCCCCTGAACCTGACCCCCGGCAATTTCTTCAACCGCCTCGTCCTGCGGGCGGATTATCAGCGCATCAAGCTGGATGTGGACGGGAATTTCGACCGGCCGGAAAATGCTCGGGACACCATCAACATCCCGCCGGGCAACCTGGGCCGGCTGGATTACCTGTTTAAAGACCCGCTGGAAAACACCAGCCTCGACGCCCTGAGCCTGCGCATGGTATTCCGGTCCCTGCGCCGTACCGCCCTGCAGCACCTCAACCCCCGGCTGGGCTTCAACCTCGACCTGAGCTACCGCAGTACCTTTGGCGATGACAACTTTCAGTCGGACGTCTTCCTGGGGCGGGCAGACCTCTACCTGCCTGGCCTGGGCCGCAACCACAGCATCGTTCTCAACGGCCTGTACCAGCGGCAGGATATACTGGACAACTACCGCTTCTCTAACCTCTTTTTCTACCCGCGAGGCTATAATACTGTGTTCGGCGATGAGATCTATAAGCTGGGCGTCAACTACCATACGCCCCTGTTCTATCCCGACTGGGCGCTGGGCGGGCTGGTATTTCTCAAGCGGGTGAAGGCCAACGCCTTCTACGACCACGCCTGGCTGAATGCCAACCGCCCTTTCGACAACAGCTGGATACAGAACTCCGCCGGCCTGGAACTGACCTTCGACATCCGCTTCCTGCGCCTGCTGGAAATTGATTTCGGTGTGCGGTACAGCTATTTATTAGGGGATGACTTCCTGCCGGATGGCGGCCGGCATCAGTTTGACTTTTTGTTGATCAGTATTACGGAATGATTGGAAGTGGAAAGTGGGAAGTGGGAACGGTGATTTCGGTTAACAAAACAATGACTTT
>CAYVVK010000886.1:0-2625 GCA_964454855.1 uncultured Phaeodactylibacter sp.
TGCGCCGCCGCGCTTGTCGGAGCCGCGGAAGGTCGAAGCCGAGGCCCAGGCGGTGGATACCAATTGGGACACAGACAGCCCTGAGTCAAGGATCTTCGCCTTCAGTTCAGCGATGTCCTGATCGTCGATCAGTTCATGCGTGACATCCGGGATGGGGTCTTGCCAGATCAGTTCTTCCTCCGGTACCTCCGGCCCGAGATAGCGGGAGCGCGGGCCCATATCGCGGTGGGTCAGCTTGAACCACGCCCGGGCGAAGGCATCTGCGAACTCATCCGGGTTTTCATAGAAGTGCCTTGAAATTTTTTCGTAGGCAGGGTCCACTTTCAAAGAAAGGTCAGTCGTGAGCATAAATGGCGCGTGATGTTTTGAGGGGTCGTGCGCATCAGGCACGGTACCGGCGCCTGCGTCTCCCTTCGGTTTCCACTGATATGCGCCGGCCGGGCTTTTGGTCAGCTCCCATTCGTAGCCGAAGAGGTTCTCGAAGTAGTTGTTGCTCCACTTGGTGGGCGTTGTGGTCCATGCCCCTTCCAGGCCGCTGGTAATCGTGTCACCAGCATTACCGCTGCCAAAGGTATTTTTCCAGCCCTGGCTTTGCTCCTCTATACTCGCACCTGCGGGTTCCCGGCCCACATACTTGCTCGGGTCAGCGGCGCCGTGGGTCTTGCCGAAGGTGTGCCCGCCGGCAATGAGCGCTACGGTTTCATAGTCGTTCATGGCCATGCGGCCGAAGGTCTCGCGGATGTCTTTGGCTGCGGCAACCGGATCGGGATTTCCGTTCGGGCCCTCCGGATTCACGTAGATCAGGCCCATCTGAACAGCGGCCAGGGGATTCTCGAGTTCCCGGTCGCCGCTGTAACGGCGGTCTCCCAGCCACTCGCCTTCAGAGCCCCAGTAGATGTCTTCTTCAGGCTCCCAGACATCCTCTCGCCCGCCGGCAAAACCGAAGGTTTCCAGGCCCATCGACTCGAGGGCGCAGTTGCCCGCGAGGATCATGAGGTCGGCCCAGGAAATTTTCTTGCCGTATTTCTGTTTGACGGGCCAGAGCAGCAGGCGCGCCTTGTCGAGGTTGGCGTTGTCCGGCCAGCTGTTGAGCGGTGCAAAACGCTGAGAGCCGGAGCCCGCGCCGCCACGGCCGTCCGCGATGCGGTAAGTACCGGCACTGTGCCAGGCCATCCGAATGAGGAAGGGCCCATAGTGGCCATAGTCAGCTGGCCACCAGTCCTGCGAGTCGGTCATCAGGCTGAAGAGGTCTTTCTTGACGGCCTTCAGGTCGAGAGACTTGAACTCCTCGGCGTAGTTGAAATCTTCGCCCATCGGATTGAACTGGGGAGCGTGTTGGCGAAGGATCTTCAGGTTCAGCTGATTGGGCCACCAGTCGCGGTTTGAGGTGCCGCTGCCGGCCGTATACTTCAGGGCTCCGCCCATGAACGGGCATTTGCTCGATTCGTTAACATCCCAAACTTTGCCGTTTGTTGATGTGCTCGGGTTGTCGTTATTTCCCATTTCTATAGATTTAGATTTATTGATGATTGCAAATTTAGGGGTAATATTTGTTGAAAGGAACCTATTTATCTATAAACTTAGCTTATTACTTTGGTTCAATTCCGGTTTGCGATGTTACAAAACCATGGCCGGTTTAAAAAGGAATGGCAGTATCCGGATGTCAACGGGCGGCATAAACTCCATAAGCTTAATAACTGGAAAATTCCTGGATTGTTCGTGTCGGCCTGGCCGTGCCCTCGGAAAGAAAGGGCCATGCCAGAGCCGCATTTGTTGCAGGCAGCTGCCGTAGATTCCGCCGGATATGGTATAGGTATAGGGGCCGGTACCGCCCGTTGCGGATGCGCTTATCTGGTTTCCTGAAGCGGTTGCCGTCAGGGTGGGGGGAGACGCCACTACGGCCTGTGCGCTGGCGCTTTTGGTGCAGCCATTGGCATCCGTTATGGTTACCGAGTAGAGGCCCGACTGTGCCGGCTCGGCATTGCTGATGGTTTCCGAGGGCTTGTCGGAGGCAAAGCCATTGGGGCCGCTCCGGTTGTAGCCTGCGTTTCCCAAGTCTGTAATAGCCTCGACGCTGAAGGTTTCTCCCTCACAAACCGTGGCGTTGGCAGGGCTTGCGTTGATACTGACAGACGGGCGGGGATGCACCGTCACCGGCCTGCTCACCGTGCGCGAGCAACCGTTGGCATCGCTTACCGTAAGGCTATAGTTGCCGGAGCGCGCCAGGGTAGCGGCCGGGAAGGAGAGGCATTCCTGGTTGGAGACAAGGCCGGACGGGCCGCTCCAGGAGTAGGTAAGGTTGGATGCTCCCTGCGCACACAGGGTAAAGGGCTCTCCTTCGCAGACCGTGGCGCTGGAAGGCGTAGCAGAGATGCCTGCCGCCGGCAGAGGATGGACGGTAATATCCCAGCTGGCGTTTTCCGTACAGCCGTTGACGTCAGTGACGGTAAGGGTGTAGGTGCCCGATTGGGAAGGCAGGCTCAGACATTCGGCCTCATCAGGCCGGATGTAGGAGTGACGGCCACTTCGGCAAGGGTATTTGCCAGTACGGTATTTTTAAAGGCCTTTACGGGCTACCCGTCTAACGTTGGACAGCCTTTAAAGACAGGGGGCTCCCGCCGTCTT
>CAYVVK010000887.1:0-2619 GCA_964454855.1 uncultured Phaeodactylibacter sp.
AAGACGGCGGGAGCCCCCTGTCTTTAAAGGCTGTCCAACGTTAGACGGGTAGCCGATTTGGGTGTTCTTAGTGCTGATTATCAGGAGCTTATGAGGGAATACGGTGTCGGATTAATTAGCCAGAGCGATTATACTGCCAGAAGGAACAGGATCTATTATGGTTTGTTGAGATTGATCAAGGTACTACAAAAAGATAATCAGCTAAAATGAAAGAAGACGGTTAACCATTTTCCTCCATCTCCTTGACCAACCCCAGCAAAGCATAAACTATCCGATTCCTACGCGCATTATAATCGTCAGAAGAAAAGAGGCCCATCCGGTTATCCCTGGCAGCCTGTTCATAACTGGCGCTTAGCACCACCAGTTCCTCATTCCCCGGAGCAATAGCAAATAACTGCTCGAATGCCTTTTCTAATTTATTCCGGGATAAAAGTTTCCTGATGTCAGACAAGCGTTCCGATAGCGGGTTGGTTGGGCTATGTTCTTTGGGTGCTGTCGGGGCACTCGGGCTGCCAGTCAGGCCAGTTACTTCCGGAACAGCTTCCTTCCCTGGTTTTCCTACCCCAGGCACTATATCTGGACCTTGCTGCTTATAACTTCCCGAAAGAGGCTTCAATTCGTAAACACAACCGCTCGCCAACTCTTTTACCCAGTACACTTCTTCTGCGCAAGCATACACCACCAAGCTTTCCGTTACCCCCCTCAGGAAATCCCGCAGCGGCAACATATCCTCCTCAACACCATCCAGCAGGATAGCGCACCGCTTTTCTTTCAATTTATCCGATAATTCCATCTGTTGCACAACGGGGGATTGCTGGAGAAAACCGGCAACCTCTTCCTTCGGTAGTATCCTTTCTGCCATCGCCTCCACCAATTCAGGAAGGCTCCAGAACCGATCCTCAAAAGAAAAAAAGAAGGCATGCTCTACAAAGTTCGTTTCCTCCCACCATGCGGCGAGGTACTGCATGAACAAAGTATTGCTAATCTCTACACCCCCCTTCACCAACAAGTGATTGTGCTGTAGAGAAAGCATTTTTTCAACCTTCAAAAGATCCAGGCCGCGGGCGTTAAAACCGGCGGGGTAGGAGGGGCGGCTGGCTTTCTCCAGGTAGTAACTATCCTTCTCCTCCTGGCTGTTGAAATCCCGCAGCCCCAGGCCGACATCCCCCTTATTGACAAAAACAACCGGCAGGAGCCAATCCTCCAGCTCAATAGAATTTTGGCCAACCGCGCGGTTTTTATTATGGTGCAATTCCCGCCGGGCGAAGCCGATAGCCTGTTCAACAGAAATACTCTTAAACAATTGGCGGTAAAACTCCGTCATAAAGGCCGTAGCCGCGGACGCCAGCACAGAATAGCGCATAGCGAGCACCAATTCCATGCCGCTCTCCACCAGCACCTTGCCGATGCTGGTCTCATTACCCGTGTAATCCTGCTTAGCCGACTGGCAGGCATTGAGGATGCAAACCGGAATACTGTGTTGCTTAAGTTGTCCGGCCAACTCATTCGCCTCAACCGGAATCGCCACGCCTTTTTCTTCGCTCTCAAAATACAGGAAAGCCCTTTTCCCTTCAAACGGTTTAACATTGCGGATGCCCCAATTGACCTGGAAATTATCGGCTGCAAAATTAAAAGCCGAGAATTGAACAGCATGCTTCTTGCGCTCCCGCTTCAAATCCTGATAGCTGAAGACATTGCCGTGCACATCAAAATGGATGATATGGTAGAATCCTTCCCCCTTATCCTCAAGATGTTTAACCAGCGCCTGATAAGTGCCCGGGCGCAGGATATAAATGCGCGCCCGTTGCCCCGCCCTTCGAACCGCTTCCACCACCGGCCGTTGAATCGTGCGGTAATTGACATCCTCCTCCTCCCGGGGGCGGGCGGTGACGAGCAACAAATTCAGATAAGGCAACGGCTTCACCTTCGCTTCATAATCCACCGGATTATAGTTTTTGCGAAATAAGCGAGTCCCGTTGAGCAACACCAGCGGCCGGTCGAAGCCATCATAAAACAAGGTTTCCCACGGGATGGCATGAAAAGCGGTACTCTCCCCATCAATTTCGATACTCAGTCCGGAAAGCCTATCCCGGCGCAGCCCCGCCTCGAAATGACTGAAAACCCGTCGGCTGCCGAGCGTCGCTTCGAACAGCATTTTACCATACTCCAGGATCGATTGTTCTACTTCACCGGCCCGTTTTTTACTTAGGCTATCGGGTTCCTTACTTTGAGTATACTCCTCGAAGTACCATTCCCAAAGGCAGAGTTTTTCGCCACCCGGGTTGGGCAGCGCAACACGAAAAGAAGTATTGCCGTCGAAGAGCAAGGAAAGTTCAAAGGCGTTCGTAGAGGCATCGTAGCGATCTTCGCGGATGATCAGGTGCATAGCTGGCATTTCCAAGGTGCAAAGGCCCGGTAAAATAAGCAATCAGTAATTCAAATTCAACTTTTCTCTATTCCATCCCACCCAAACACCTGCTTCGCCGCCTTATCCAGGCTCGACTGGTGCAGGCGGGCGTAGATTTCCGTCGTTTGGATACTCTCGTGGCCCAGCGCTTTGGAGACCTCCTCGATCGAGAAGCCCAGGTTGAGCATGCCCATAGCGCAGGTATGGCGCGC
>CAYVVK010000888.1:0-966 GCA_964454855.1 uncultured Phaeodactylibacter sp.
CCTCAAAGCACGCCAGTCTGTGCTCAGGATATACATGGATGAAAAGATAGAGCGCTACATCCTGGACATCGTCTTCGCCACCCGCTCGCCCGGAGAGTACCGCCTGAAGGGCCTGGAACCGCTCATTAACTACGGCGGCTCTCCCCGCGCAAGCATCAACCTGGCGCTGGCCTCCAAAGCACACGCTTTCCTCAGAAGGCGGGGCTACGTCATCCCCGAAGATGTGCGCAGCGTCTGCCACGACGTAATGCGCCACCGCATAGGCCTGACCTATGAGGCCGAAGCCGAAAACATCACCCAGGAAGATATTATCAATAAGGTATTGGATACAGTGGAGGTGCCCTAACAAAGGAATGATGGAATGATGGAATAAATAGAAGCCTCAGCCCCTTCACGCACTCATTCATTCATTCAATAACTCAATCATTCAGTAACTCAATAACTCAATCATCCGCTCTTGGAAACCAGCGAACTCCTAAAGAAGGTAAGAAAGATAGAGATCAAGACGAAGGGCTTGAGCAAGCATCTGTTTTCCGGAGAGTACCACAGTGCTTTCAAGGGGAGAGGCATGTCTTTCAGCGAGGTGCGCAACTATCAGTATGGGGATGATGTGCGCAATATCGACTGGAACGTCACGGCCCGCACCGGAGACCCGCACGTAAAAATATTCGAGGAAGAGCGCGAGCTGACGGTCATGCTGCTCATCGACGTCAGCCAGTCCTCTTTTTTCGGGACGGCCAACCAGCTGAAAAACGAAGTGATCACGGAAATATGCGCCGTCCTGGCCTTTTCGGCCATCAACAACAACGATAAGGTGGGGGTGCTCTTTTTTTCCAGCAAGGTGGAAAAGTTCATTCCACCTAAAAAAGGGCGGCAGCACATCCTGCGGATCATTCGCGAACTGATCGACTTCGAACCGGAAGGCCACGGCACTGATATCGGAATAACCCTGGAGTACTTCAATAA
>CAYVVK010000888.1:976-2612 GCA_964454855.1 uncultured Phaeodactylibacter sp.
TAATGTGGTTAAAAAGCGAAGCATCTGTTTCCTGCTGTCCGACTTTCTGGCCGGCAAATATGAATCGCCCCTGCGCATCGCCGCCCGCCGCCACGATGTGGTGGGAGTGAACATCATCGACCCCCGGGAAGAGGAACTGCCAGATGTGGGCCTCATACGGGCCAGGGATGCAGAAACCGGAGAGATGCGCTGGGTTGATACCTCTTCGCGGCGGCTTAGAAGGCAGTATGCCGACTGGCACCAGAGGCACTTGTCGTACTTCCAGGCCACTTTCCGGAAGGTAGGAGCCGATGTCGTCAACATCAGGACCAATGAGTCCTATGTGAATGCCCTGTTGAAATTCTTTAAACAGCGATCAAAATAATCTGCAGCAGAGAAAAATATGCCTGACGAGAAGCAAATGCCAATTGGGAAGCCTGCATGCCGCTGGGACGCGCGCCTGGTACTGCTTCTTTTTACCTTTTGCTACGGCCTGGCCCTGGCGGGGCAGCCCAATGTGAACGCCAGCCTGGAAAACGATGAGATCCTCATCGGTGACCAGGTGATGCTTACCATCACCGTCAATTATTCGCCACCCGTAGAGATCGAAGAAGTGGGATTTGACGAGGTGCAGGCTGTTCCCGGGCTGGAGGTGCTGCGGGCAGAGCGTTTTGAGAAGGAAGGAGAGGCCGGCCAAAGGCTGCTGGAAATTCAGCTCCAGCTCACCAGCTTCGACTCCGGCTATTACCGCATCCCCCCTATTCCCATCAGCTACAAGGCCGGCGAAAGCATAGGCAGTATCAATACCGATGAGCTGGCGCTGCAGGTGAATACCATTCCTCTGGGGGAAGATGACACCGGCCTGCAGCCCATCAAGGGCATCATGGAGGAACGCATCAATTTCCGGGATATACTGCCTTACCTCCTCCTCGCTGCCCTTTTGATAGCGCTAATCTTATTTATCTTTTACCGCACCCGCCCCAAACCAAAGCCGGAGCCTCCCAAACCCGCACCCGAGGTGCCGGCCCATACGCTGGCCATGGAGCAGCTAAAGCGGCTGGAAGAAAAAAAACTGTGGCAGAAAGGCCTGGCCAAAGCCTATCACAGCGAGCTGACCCACATCCTGCGCTCCTATCTCGAAAAACGGTATCGCATTTCCGCCATGGATAAGACTACGGGCGAAATACTGGAACAGCTGAATCTGGTAGAACTGGAGCAGGCAGAGCGTGCGCCGCTCCGCGAACTGCTCGAAAAGGCCGACCTGGTCAAATTTGCCAAAGCACAACCCCCGGCTACTTTCCACCAGGAAGCCCTCGAACAGGTACGGGCCTTTGTAGAACATACCAAAGAGGAGGAGATTGCCGTTGAACTTAAGGAGAGCCGATGATAGGAATAGGCGACAACATACAATTTGTCAACCCGGAGTTCTTCCTGCTGCTGTTGCTGCTGCCCCTGGCCGCCCTGTGGTACCTGCGCCGCCGCAGCCGCCACTACCCGGCCATGCGCATGTCCAGCCTGGAAAGCATCCGGCGCTTTACGTCCTGGCGCGGCCGGCTGCGGGGCGCGCTGCCTGTATTCCGCGCCATTGCTTTCAGCCTGCTGGTGGTGGCCATGGCCAGGCCGCAGGAAGTCCTGAAAGAGGAAGAAGTAGAAGCCG
>CAYVVK010000889.1:0-2611 GCA_964454855.1 uncultured Phaeodactylibacter sp.
CTGGCGCGAGGGTGCTACCCCTTTAGGGGGCTGGGGGGCGAGGAAAGGCAGATTGCTAGATTGTTGAGCGTAGCGAAACCCGTATGGGTTATATTGTTGGCTCCGCATACCGCGTGGCTATTATTCCTCCGGGAAGTGGGGGCTCGGGCGAGGAAAGGTGGATTGTTAGATTGTTGGCTCCGCCTGGCGCGAGGGTGCTACCCCTTTAGGGGGCTGGGGGGCGAGGAAAGGCAGATTGTTAGATTGTTGGCCGGACGCATGGACGTTCAGACGTTCAGACATTCAAACGTTCAAACATTGACTTACATAGAAGGAAAAATAAAATTCGCCATCGTCGGCTGCGGCCATATCGGGCAGCGGCATGCGGCGATGGTGCAGGGAAACGAAGAGTGCCGGCTGGTGGCGCTCTGCGACATCAAGCCAAAAGAGGCGCTGGCCATCGGCCAGTACGATGTACCGTTCTTTGATAAGATGGACGAGCTGCTGGCGGAAGGCCCGGAGGCCGATGTGATCAGCATCTGCACGCCCAATGGCCTGCATGCCGAGCAGTGCCTGGCGGCCCTGCAGGCGCGCCGGCACGTGGTGGTGGAAAAGCCCATGGCCCTGCACAAAGCCGACTGCGAGCACATCATTTTTAAGGCGCTCAACGTATCAAGGCAGGTGTTCTGTGTGATGCAGAACCGCTATTCTCCGCCCGCCGCCTGGCTCAAAGAGCTGGTGGAACACGGCCGGCTGGGCGAGATACAGCTGCTGCAGCTGAACTGCTTCTGGAACCGCGACGACCGCTACTACTTCCAGCAGGGGCAGCATCACGACTGGCACGGCAGCAAAAAGCTGGACGGCGGCACGCTCTTCACCCAGTTCGCGCATTTCATCGACATCCTCTACTGGATATTCGGTGACATCAGCAACATACAGTCGCGCCTGGCGGATTTCCGGCATCAGCACTCCACCGAGTTCGAGGATTCCGGCCTGGTGCTCTTCAGCCTGGTCAACGGCGGCATGGGCAGCCTCAGCTTCTCCACCGCCGTCTGGGGCCGCAACTTCGAAAGCACCCTCACGGTGATCGGCAGCAAGGGCACCGTCAAGCTCGGCGGGCAGTACATGAATACCATAGCGTACTGCCATATCGAAAACTACGAAGCCCCTACCCTGCCGGAAGCCGCACCGCCCAATGTTTACGGCCCCTATCAGGGCTCAGCGGCCAACCACCATTTCGTCATTCAGAACGTGGTGGATGTGCTCAAAGGGCGAAAGGAAGCCACGACCAACGCCCTGGAAGGAATGAAGGTGGTGGAGATGATCGAGCGGATCTATGCGAAGGCGGAAGGGGGGTAGAGAGGGTTACATTGTTAAATTGTTAAATTGTTACACTGCTGACGGAAAGTGGCGCCATCTAAGGCCACCACTTCGATAGAAAGCGGGCGGGATTCCCCCCTTTCTCCGCCCATCCGAAGCCTAAAGGCGTAGGCGGGAGGGGCCAGGGGGCGAGCGAAGGCTAAAAGTGTTACATTGTCACATTGCTATATTGTTGCATTGCTGACAGAGTGGTGACAAAAGGGAAAGTGTTTAGGCGGGCCGGGGGAGCAGCGGGAAGGCTCATGCCGTAGGCATGAAATACCGGTAGCCTCGGGTATCAGCCTTGCCCACCATGCCGTAGGCATGATATATTGAAACACAGGTAGCATAGCACCATCTAAGGCCACCACTTCGATAGAACGCGGGCGGGATTCCCCCTTTCTCCGCCCATCCGAAGCCTAAAGGCGTAGGCGGGATGGGCCAGGGGGCGAGCGAAAGTGAATTGTTACATTGTTAAGGGCACTCCAGAAAATCAAAATATACTGGAGGCGATTTTTAAAATAGTAAACCCCGGTTTGTTTCTCCATTAATCGGAGGAATGTCCCCCTCTGGAGGGGGTACGGGGGAGGAAACGAAAAAATTCCGCCATCATTTTAGTAATGGGTGGCCGACAGAATGCCAGGCATAAGAAACAGCAAAGACCGAAATAGTAAACATGAACATGCACGAGTCACTAAAAACCAAGGAAAAGAAGATCTCCGTGATCGGGCTGGGCTACGTAGGCCTGCCGCTGGCGCTGGCCTTTGCCCGGAAATACCGTGTGATCGGCTTCGACATCGATGCCGATCGGGTGGAGATGATGAAAAAGGGTATCGACCCCTCGGAAGAGCTAGACCGCAGCGCCTTTGAGGATACCGACATCCACTTCACGGCGGATGCGGAAGAGCTGCGGGGGGCCCACTTCCATGTGGTGGCCGTCCCCACGCCGGTAGACGAGCACAAGGTGCCCAACCTGAAGCCCCTGCAGGCTGCTTCGGTGGCGGTAGGCAAGGCCCTGAAGAAAGGCGATTATGTGATCTACGAATCCACCGTTTATCCGGGCTGTACCGAGGAGGACTGCCTGCCCATCCTGGAGCACGAATCCGGGCTGAAAATGGGCGGGGATTTCAAGCTGGGCTACTCGCCGGAACGCATCAATCCCGGTGATAAGGAGCGCACCATTGAAAAAATACTGAAGATCGTCTCCGGTAATGACAAAGAAGCCCTGGAGCACATCGCCGCCATCTACGGCTCGGTGATCACCGCCGGCATC
>CAYVVK010000890.1:0-2609 GCA_964454855.1 uncultured Phaeodactylibacter sp.
AGGCGAAGTCGATGAATTCATCGTGTTCCTCCAGTACATCATCGATCATATCGGCGGTGCTGAGGATGTCCGGGGGGAAGTCATACTTTTCCGAATCGGACCACACCTCATCGTCCGGGCGTTCTTCCACCAGGTACATGGCCTCAGCATAGTCGTCATTGTATACATCCAGCGCTTTCTGGTGCGGCACGTAGTACAAAACCGGGCTGGTATAATAGATGCCCGCGGCATCGGCCAGGCGGGCAGCCGGAATGGCCGACAGCGGATGGGCAGCGCTGAAATTATCTTTGAGCACATCCACCACGAAGGATTGGTTGAAGGGGTAGCCCAGGGTACGGGTGGGGTCCTTATCTATGGACCGCATGTTGTACTGCTTGCCATCCTCTCTCTGCAGGCGCAGCGAATTGGTCTGGTACCCTCCGCCCCGTTTGACGGGCTCCACTCCCCCCTGGTACTCTGTCAGGTCGAGTGTGGGCGCTGTCACCACGGCATTGTAAGCGGTTCGATAGTGTTCTCCCCAGAGGAAATTCCAGAGGGGCCCCCGCACGAAGTCCGTCTCACTGATCGGTTTTTCCACCTTTTCCGGTAGTTCCGGAAATTCTTCGGCCACTTCTTCCACGATATCCGGCAGGCCGGCCCTGATCTGCTTGCGATAGGCCAGGCGGCCCGGGCCGCCATCTTCGCCTACCGTCCAGTACTTTATCCAGGCCTCTCCATTTCCGTAATAGTCCGCCTGAGCAAAACCGAACTGGCCGGAGACAAAATCCGCCCCTTCCCCGAGCTGCACGGGGCTCTGCTTGCTTCCGGCTCCACTGACTACAAAAAACTGTTCGTCCAGCTCGATGTGCTGCAGGGTATGCTCATGGCCGGAGGCGAAGACGAAGCTGCCGTTCTTCCGGGCGGCATCTATCGCAAGGCTCGCCAGCTGTCGGTACAAGGGGTGGGCCACGTCCTGACGGTGGCCTACCGAAGCGCGCAGGAACTGAACCATGGACCCCAGGCCAGGCAAGGGAAGGTAAAGGTTTTTATTGAGGCCGGTGAGCGGAAAAAGATGCTGCCGCAGGGTAAAATGCCCACCGTGCGGCCCATAAGTATAGGGCGGGTGGTGCATGGCGATAAGCACATTCTTATTGCGGTTGCCTTTGATGGCCTCTTCCAGGTAGGTTTGGAAGACCGCCCGGCTCTTGACCTCACAACCGTCGTTGATCTCGTAGTGGCCGTCCCAGTCTTCCAGGTACCACTGCGAATCCACCAGCACAATGGTGAGGTTTTCGTTGACCTCTATCTCTTCGGGGTCGCCACAGCCCGGCTCGGGCAGCCATACGTTTTTCTCATCCAGGTAATCCTCGATAAAATCCTTTTGCCGCTCCAGGCCGTCGATACCGTATTCGTACCAGTCGTGATTGCCGGCGATAAAATACACTTTGCCCTTGTATCCTTTGAGGATGTCCAGCTGGGCGCGCAGGCGGCGCTCATCCTCTTCGCGACCTTTAGACCTTTTAGGGCCCAGGCCGTTGGGGTAAAGGTTGTCTCCCAGATAGATCACCGAGGAATTCTTTCCGGCCTGCTGTAACTTCTCCTGCAGCAGGCGCAGAGCAGGTGCGGTTTGGCCATCTACGGTGGTGCCGGCATCCCCGATAAGGAAAACGGAATGCGCCATCACCAGGCTGGTATCCGGAGACTGAGCCTCCCAGTTTTGGGCAGCTTTCGAATATTTTGTTTGATAGGTGGCGCAGGAATGCAGCGAAAGCATCCCGGCGAGCAGGGCAATAACTGTGGGTATTCTCATAATACTTCGATAGCAGGTTTTAAGCTCTCCTGGCTGGCCATTCGCTACGGCCAGAGTTATAATAAAGATGAAATTAAATAAAAGGAAGTATTGCAGAGCCATTTTTTGCCATAAACTTTGCCGCTATGCCCGGGTAGCGACGAATGGCGGGGCTGCTTAGGTGAAGTAAGCCTGCTGCCCATCCCCGTCTGTAACACAGAGGATCTTCTGCGGATCGATGCCCAGGTGCAGAATGCGGCTGCCGGTCTGGTTGATGGGGTTGACGCTCTTTCCGATCACGATGCCGTCTTCCGGGGCCTGATATTCGCGGATGATGTGCCCGAAGATGGTCCGCACCCTTGCAATGACCGTGTCTTTCCTGACCTGCTCCCGCACCTTGGGCAGGACTTCCAGTATCCCGCCTTCATCGGTGTACATCCAGTAGGAGCGCCCGCAGAGCATGGTGTATACGGAAGGGCATTGCACCTCCCCCTCCTGCATGCCGAGGTCGCACATCACATTGCGGATACCCAGCAGGGCGTCTTCGACGACGCCAGCCTGGAAGACATGGGGGTCGCGTAGTTCCAGGGTGATGGCATGGATGCCAAGGTCGCTGGCGGCGCCGCGGAAGGTGCCGTCATTAGGCGGGTTGTGCAGGATGATGTCCGGATTTTGCAGCCGCGCCATGCGGGAAGTTTCCGGGGTGGACATGTCGGCGCGGATATACCAGGAGTTTACCCGGCCGAAGCTTGCGGTATGCAGGTCGATCAGGTAATCCAGCGGTTCGAGTACGCGTTTGACCACGCGGTACATGTACACTTCGCTGAGGCTGCCCCGCCGG
>CAYVVK010000891.1:0-2604 GCA_964454855.1 uncultured Phaeodactylibacter sp.
CATCTACGTGACCACCCAGCGCTGATGTACGGCATTGTTGGATATCCCGGATAACCTTTCTTTGTCTGGCAGACAGGTTGTGTTTGGCAGCATAAGGAAGAGCACCCAGGCGCAAAACCTCTGCTACCTCATATTTCGGCTTCACGACCTTTACTGGCTAAGCAAATCCGGAACTTTATCAAAACCCGTGCTCTGTACATGTAAATACCGTGCCGTGGTAGACAGATGAGCGTGACCGAGCATCTGCTTAATCACCATGCTATCCACACCGGCTTCCAATAAGTGTGTCGCAAAACAATGACGCAATACGTGGACGCCCACCTGGCGTTTGATTCCTGCTCGCTGTCTTGACCTATGAAATACCTTTTGAACCGTGCTTCCACTGATATGCTGACCTGCCATCATACCTTCAAACAGGTATGTTTGGGGACGGTAGCACTTCCAATATGCCCGCAGTTGCTCTAGCATCCGGACTGTCAATCTGGTATAACGGTCTTTCTTGCCCTTACCCCGGCGTACACGTACTACCATGCGCTTAGAATCAATGTCTGATGGTAGTAAGCAGACCAGTTCGCCCATTCTCAGACCAGAGGTGTACAAAAGGCTTAATATCGCTTTGTGTTTTTGGTTGCGTGTCATCTCTAACAAGCGATGTACTTCTTGTAAAGACAGGATCTCTGGCAATTCTTTGGGCCGCTTTGGTCGGGGCAGCAAGGTCGTGTTCCACTCCCGGCCTAATATCTGCTTCCATAAAAGCTTGATGCCGCTATGCGCACCGCTAATGCTGCCATAGCTGTAGCCACGCTTTTGGGTAATGTAGTTCATGTACGCAGCTACTTCTTCTTCACTCAATTGGCTTGGGCATTTGCCATAATAGCGCCCCAACATGGATACAGCCGTAACGTACGATTTAATGCTCGAAGCACTGTAGTTCTTACGCTCCATCCAGCTGATCATCTTCTTTCGTAATGGTGTCATCGTAGAGAAATTTGGTGAGTAATTAGTTTCTCTACTAAAGTAAGGGCAAACTAGAGTTACCGCCGATCAGGCGGTTTAGTTCAACGTTTAGGCTATACGCAGTGTCCCGCAGGGCATTGCGTATAGGTGTTGTTGGGCTTAGTTTTTTATTAAATTCATTATCAGTTTTTGTATTGTTTCTCTTTGTTCGGGAAGACTTTGTGCAACCGCTAAAGCTAAAGTTACAAGAGTGTTGTCATTTATCTTGCGTTCGCCATTTTCATTCAGGTGATGTCCATTTTGCTCAAGAAACCATACGAACATAAATGAACCAATTCTTTTGTTTCCATCGCTAAAAGGATGTCCTTTGATGATTGAGTATAGCAGTTGCACGGCTTGTTCTTCTATTGTTGGATATGCAAGTTCTCCAAAAACTGTTTGAGAGATGCTACCTAAAATTCCCTGAAAAGAATCATCTTTTTCATTTCCAAATAGATCACTGGCTTCTCCTTTGGCCATTAAATCAGATTTGAGTTGCTGAATTGCGTTTTTAACATCTTCGTAGTTAATAACGTAGATTAATTCCTTATTCAGGTTTTCCGATGACAATTCATCCTTGTCGTATTTTTCGAGTAGCTCAAAGGATTTTGAATAGTGTGAGATTATTGAGAGTAGTCCATCAGTCAACGTTTTTTGAGTTTGAAACAGCTCTTCATTGAGTTGATTGATTTCTAATTGTAATGTTTCTACTTTCTGTTGTTCGGTTTGCAGCAATTTTTGATTTATAGAGTACCCCTTGAGCAAGTACTCTTTCAGTCTTTGAGTTGCCCATTTTCTGAACTCAGTACCTACTTGCGATTTTACACGGTATCCAACCGAAATGATAATATCTAAATTGTAGATAGACACTTTTCTGGATACTTCTCTATCTCCTTCTTTTTGAACTTGGCGGAATTCCCGCCAAGTTGATTCTTTATCGAGTTCACCTTCCTCATATATATTCTTGATATGCTCTCCAATCGTTCTTCTAGCTTTACCGAACAACTCCATGATCTGTTGTTCAGTCGCCCAAACGGTATCATGTTCACCGTCAAGTACTACCTGAAATTCAGTCTGTCCACCTTTTGGTTTAAAAACGACAACTTCACTATTCTTTATTTCAGGTAGATCCATATTTCAAAAGTAGGTTCTTACAAATTAAGCCCAACGTACCCGTGCAGCTGCCGTGGCACCTAATCTTTACTTCAAGATACTGATTTATCCTTCACTCCGCAGGTGTCCCTCGACAGCCAACTACTGCCCTGCCATGGTTCAGCTGCACACTGTTAGAGGCCGTTTTTTACATTTTTATTTTTCAAGTACCTCAGGCATGTTCATACGGGCAACCCTACGCACCAGAACGAAATGATGATGGCTATTGGTGTGGGCGATAAGGCTCCGAGCAATGACCGCGGGGTGGCCAAACACCATTCAGGGTAACAACTACTGCTGTGGGCAAAAATGGTGAAGCGTCACCGATCCTTTCAGCGTGGCCTTGTCCTGGTGCGTTTCTGTAAGAAGGGTTTAGGTGTCTTTCGGTGGGAAGTCCAGCTCGGTTTACTGATTGGTCGGGCTGCTCAGACGGGTCAATAGTCAATGGCCTCTAAC
>CAYVVK010000892.1:0-2604 GCA_964454855.1 uncultured Phaeodactylibacter sp.
ATTCGCGCACGGCCGCCAGTCGCGCCGCACCCGCGCGCAGCCGCCGCCCGATCGGGCTTTTGCTGACGTAGCCGGCGGCCAGGGGCGCGCCGCTGTTCAGCAGGCTGTTGCTCCGGTAGGTGATCACCTGCTGGTTGGGTTCATGGCCGGAGAGGAAGACGAGGTTTTCATACTCGGTGCCCAGATAGAGGAGGCGGGTGCGGAGTTCTTCAAAACGGGCGTTGGTAATGTCTCTGGGGCTGCCGACATGCTCGTGGTAGGCCACCCGAATGCCACCGATGACCGGCGGAAGGAGGTGAGCGCTCAGCGGATACCTGCCCCCGTACTTACCCAGAGAAAAAGGAGGGAAATGCCCGGCGAGGATCACATTGCGCTCCCGGTTTTCTTTGATGGCGTCTTCGATCTCTTCATAAACGGCTCCCTTGACGATCTCATCGCAAACGGCATCGGCGGGGATGGGCTTGCGGTGGGGGTGGTTCCACCATTGAGTATTAATGGCCAGCAGCAGCAGGTTGGGAGCGATTTCCACCATATCCGGGCCGGGGCAGCCGTTATCGATCAGCCATTCTACATTTCCGGGGGCAATTTTAAGGATGTAATTCTCGATGTTCTTTACACATTCCCAGCCATGGGGCCCGGAATCGGCCCAGTCGCGGTCGCCGGGAAGGATGCCCATGCGTACTTCCGGCAGGCCTTGCACCAGGCCCAGCAGGGCCCGGATGGGAGCTTCGGGAGGGTTGCCTTCGTCACAATCCGGAACAATATCTCCGGCGATCAGCAGGTAGATGGGTTTGGGGGCTTCTTCCAGGGCCTGGCGTAATTCTGGCCAGTAGGGGCTTTCGGCAGGGACGTCGGCGGTGTTGCCGAGTAGCCAGACGTACTGGGTCGCTTGCCCACTGAGGATCGATGCCGGAAAAGTGAAAAACAGGACGAGTAGAAGGTGTCGCATTTAAAAGGCTTTAATGCAAAACGGAATTTAAAGAATCTTCCAGATACCTGCTTCTTTTTCCGGGGAAATCATGCCGGCGTATAAATGGCCACTGTATCTGGACGCGGGAATTTGCCGAGGGGACGGCGCACCGCAGGTTGAAGAAGAACAAGCAGAGGTAAAGGCCCGGAAGCTGGACTCCGCGTCCGGCGAACTGGATACGCTTACCATGGCCCTCGGCGAGCAGAGAGAAGCCCTGCAGGATGCCCTGGATGAACAGTAAGTGTATACCTATAACCTTTGGCGAGTGGTGTGGATCGATACGCCTCGGGGCAAAAAAAACGGAAGCCCCGCAGCATTTTACATCAAATTAAGCTTCGCTAAATGGGATGGCAATCTTCAATGTTTTACTTTACCTTTGCCCCCATGATGGAAAAACATGATCTCATACTGGCAACCACCAGGTATGCAAAAGAGGACAGAGGGAAGAGTTGGCGCCTTCTTATCGGTACTACGGTGCTTTTCCTGGCGGCCTATGCCGGAGCCATTATTAACGTGCATATCGTTCCGCAATTTATCTGTTCGGTACTGGCGGCCCTGCTCACCGTGCGCATGTTCATCATGTACCACGATTACCTGCACCGCACGATCCTGCAGCATTCCGGCTTCGCCAAAGCGCTGTTCACCATCTATGGCCTGTTCATCCTTTCTCCCGTCAGCATCTGGAAGCGGACGCACGATTACCACCACAAGCACAATTCCAAGCTGTATACTTCCAGCATCGGCTCCTATCCGCTGGTCACCAAAAAAGATTTTCTGGCGGCCAGTAAGCTGGAGCAGCGAATCTATCTCTTCACCCGGCATCCTTTCACCATCGCTTTCGGCTATATCTTCGTTTTCCTCTGGGGGATGTGCATACGTTCTCTGATCAACAACGCCAGAAAGCACATCGACTCCCTAGTTTCCATTGTCTTTCACTTTAGTATCGGTGCGGCCATTTATTTTTTCTTTGGCCTGCAGAGTTTTCTCCTGGGATTTCTGCTGCCCGCCATGATCAGCAGCGCCCTGGGCGCCTATCTGTTCTATGCGCAGCACAACTTTCCTTCTGCTACTTTTAAAACGAAGGAGGAATGGAGTTATGTCTATGCGGCGCTCCATTCATCGAGCTATATGAAGATGAATCCGTTGATGCAATGGTTTACCGGCAATATCGGTTTTCACCACATCCATCACGTCAATCCGAAGATCCCGTTCTATAACCTGCCTCGCGCTCATGAAGAAATGGAAGAATTTCAGCAGGCAGGCGCCACTTCCCTTTCTCCCAGGGATATTTACGAATGCTTTCGCATCAAAGTATGGGACCCGGAGGCCGGCAGGATGATCGGCCTGAAGGAAGTGTATGCGGAAGAACCAAGAGTGCTGGAGCGGGTATAGGCCGTGGCATTGGAAGGAAAAAAGCCTCTCAGAAAAAGAGTAAGTAGGCGGACAGATTTAGTTTGCTTATACTGCTTCGAAAGTAGAGTCTGAAGCGCTTTGTTCTCAGGCGTTCCGGGAAGATTGCTACATTGTTAAGTTGTTGTAGTGTTCTGTCCGCCTACTTAGCCTTCGTTAAATTAATGTGAGTTCGGGATCAAACCCTTTGAATATCAACAACTTGTAGCTCTCTGGAGCTATTC
>CAYVVK010000893.1:0-2598 GCA_964454855.1 uncultured Phaeodactylibacter sp.
CGATTCATAACCCGCACAGACGATATCCACCGCCTTTTTCGCCTCCTTTCCGTCAATCTCAAAGGGCCGGCTTTCCTTTATGGCCGTGAGGAAACCTTCGATATTCTTCCGGTGATTGATATAGGGAATAGAAGCAGGGTCTGACACGCCTCCGCCGCTGCTGACTGTGCCGTATTTTTTCCGGATCTCCTCATCGCCCGGCTCTTCCTCCGCAAATTGCCACACCCGCAGGCTGTCATCCGCCTGCAGGATGGTGCCTCCGGTGCCGGTGATATCCAGTTGCCGGAACTGCCCGGGAAAGGAGGCCGTACTGCCGTAGATCTGCCCAAGCGCCCCATTCTCGAAGCACAATACCGCCACTGCGGTGTCTTCCACCTCAATATCGTGCGCCAGCGTAGCCGTATAGGCAAAAACCGAGCGTACCGGCCCGCAGAGGTACTGCAGCAGGTCCACCATGTGAATGGACTGGTTCATCAGGGCGCCGCCGCCGTCCAGCTGTTGAGTGCCTTTCCAGTTATCGGCATAGTAGGCTTCGTCGCGCCACCAGGGCACGCGCACCGCAGCATAAGTAATGCGCCCCAGCCGGCCGGTGGCCACCGCCTTTTTGATCTCCGCCACCACCGGGTCGTAGCGGTAGTTAAATATCCCCCCCAGGTACGTGCCGCTTTTTTCGTGCGCCCGGATCATCTTTTCCACCCGCTCCGGCCGGATCTCCAGCGGTTTTTCACAGAGCACGTGCTTTCCCTCTTCCGCTGCCATTATGGCCGGCTCCAGGTGCAGGCCGCTGGGGGTAGCAATGATAACGGCATCCACTTGCGCATTTTCGAGCATGGCTTCGTAAGAAGGAAAAGCCTGAGCCTGGTATTGCTCCGCCAGCGCTTTCGCCCGCCCGGAGCCGCCGTCACAAAAGCCAGCGATCTTTGCCAAGGGAATATCGGCGATCACCCGGGCGTGAAAGCGGGCCACCGAGCCGGCGCCAATGATTCCTATATGGAATGAAGTTCTCATGCCCGGATGACCCGCTTTCGTGCCGGTTGTAACCCCTATTGGCCGCCCTCCATGCCATACATATCGTATTCCTCATCCACCCATTCCAGATGGCCGTATTTTTTCAGAAGAGCACTCAGGTGATAGGGGTTTTCCTCTTCAAAATAAGCCCGGCGGGCCTCTTCGCCCTCAATCATACGCCCGTTCCCGGAGACTTTAAAGGCTTCATTCTGGTAAAGAATGGCTTTAAATTCCTCCAGGCTGCCCGCCTGGCGCAAGTCCGTTTTTATGGCCGCCAGTTTGTCCTTTTTCTCCTGAATGGCGGCTTTCCGCTGCAAAGCAGCCTGAAACTTTTCTTCCAGTTCTTCACGATAGGTTTCGAGATCTTCGGGGGTGCGGAAACGATCCAGGATTTCCTGCTTTTGTTCGGCGGACAGGTTCTCTACGGAATGATGCTCGAAACGGAGGATATCACCGTATTTTTCCACCAGATCAGCCTCTACACCCTCAAGCTTGTCGAGGGCCTCCGCGATGGCCTGGTCGGCACTTTGGTTTTCACTGACCGCCCGCTCTGAATCATTACAGGAATACAGGATCAGTGCAAGGAAACAGCTCAAAACAAAAATGTTTTTCATGATAATAGAATTTTAATTAATATAAATACTTAGAATTAGGACGGGATACATCTACTGATCCCAGGGGCATTCACAGTAAAATCCATAACTTACCTCTTCCCAGACCCACTCCGGATTCCAGAAACAAAAAGCACAGAAGAAACCGGTAACCCAACATTCCTTAACCTCCCAACTGGCAGAAAAAACTGCTTGACCCGAATAGTTGTTCCCAGACTTGTACATATCTGTTATATAGGCATCATCCGAAAGGTGGTTCCAGTCGCATACTGTCCCATAAGTCGGGCAATAGTTATAAGTGATGAATGCATCAATATTACAGGAACCATACCCATCAGGAATCGCCTCGACCCTTCCATTCAGGATACAATTTAGGGAAGTGAATGAATAGTCTTGCTGACACCCAAAGGAGACATGAAAGGCGAGCAAAAAAATGAATGAAAACAAAAATGACTTGAAAGGACGCATAGTGAAAAAATTAAAAAATAGGATCATAGCATTAGCCAAGATTTTGCCTGTCCGGAGGATGTTTGGGCTGGAACTACGCTACATACAGGCATACGTAGGTAGCCTGCTACACTACATAGTGCAGAGCGAAAAGAGCTTCAAAGGAGAGTTACTGATTCCAAAAGAGTTGATATGTGATTAAAAATAACCCCTTATTTGATAAAATCCAAAAAAAACTATGATTACAGCATAAAAAAAGCAAGGTCATTGTAGTGACACAAACATCAATTCATGAGAAATATCCTAAGTGTAGCCCTTATTGTATTGACTTTCCTCGGATGCCGGCAAATGGACACTGAGGAAGCAGTATCCTACGACATCTGCATCTACGGCGGCACCTCCGCCGGCGTCATCGCCGCCCATGCCGCCAAAAAGCTGGGCCATTCGGTGCTGCTGATCGAGCCGGGCAGGCATCTCGGCGGCATGTCCGCCAGCGGGCTGGGCTCTACGGATATCGGGAATAAACATGCCG
>CAYVVK010000894.1:0-2591 GCA_964454855.1 uncultured Phaeodactylibacter sp.
CAGGCGGGTTTCGCTGCGCTCAACAATTCAACAATGTAACAATCTCCCCGGAACGCCTGAAAACAAAGCGTTTCAGGCTCTACTGTCGAAGCAGTATAAGTTGTCCACCTACTCAAACACAAAACAGCCCCTGCAGCCAGGGACGCCCTGCTGCAGAGGCTGTACTCGGGGTTTTGTCAATTAACGTGAGTTCGGGATAAAATTGATGGTAAATCGTTGCAATTGCAGTTCGCTGTTCGCAGGCCGCAGCGAATGGCAAATAGCGAGTGGCGAATAGCTCCATGGAGCTACAAGTTGTTGATATTCATAGGGTTTGATCCCGAACTGACGTTCAATTACTAACTCTTGGAATGCACCACCAGCCCCACGACCTTATCGCCCTCATACCAGGCCACCACATCAAACAGTTTGGGCTGGGCGAAGGCGTTCTGTATGCAGGTTTGGATCTGCGTATTGGGGCTGTGCAGGCGGCGCCAGCTGCCGTCTACGTTCAGCCAGAGGCTGCGGGCGCTCTCTTCGGGGTATTGGAGCAACTCCAGCCAGTATTCCTGGGCGATGCCGGATTTCACGCCGGCCTCCAGGCCGAGCAAGCCGCGTTCTTTAACTACTTCTTTAGGGCCGGTAAGGGCGTAGAAAGGATCTGTGACCTGTTTCATATGACGCTCATTTACATTTTGACAAAATGTATCCAGCGAGCCGTTCTTCGGGATAGAAGAAAGTTAAGGGCTCTTCAGCGGATTGTAAATGATAATTGTCATCTGGCAAAAATGTAACAACTTCTCAGCCCTTCCTGATCTTCTTGGCCAGCTTCTCAAAGTTACTGGCGATCTCATTGCGCCATTCGTTCCACTCTTCGCTGGCCTCTTCGGAAAATTCCTCGGTTTTCTTTTTCATCTTCTGGATATTCTCTTCGGCCTCTTTGCGGAATTCGTCCCACTCTTCGGAAGCTTCCGCCTGGTACTTGGCGGAGAGAACCTTGAGGTTGGCGCGGAAATGAGCCATGCGTTCCTGCAGGTCGTCGGCCATGCTGGCGGCTTTGCTGCTGCCCTCGGCCTGAGCTTTTTCGGCTTTGTCTTTCAGCTCGTCCATGGTGGCGGCCAGGTCCTGCTCTTGTTTTTCGGCCTCAGCGGCGGTTTCGGCGCGCCCCTTCTTCAGCTTTTCCATAAGCTTATCGAATTCGGCGCGCATTTCGCGGGCTTCTTCGCCGGCCTCTTTCTCTACTTCCCGGAAGCGGCCCCGGTTCTCGTCCATCCATTCGCGGAAGCGCTGTTTCTGTTCTTCCAGGCGGTCTTCCGCCTCCTTGCGGCCCAGGTTGAGCTGCAGGCGAAGTTCATCGAATTCCGTTTTCCATTCCTGCAGGCGGTCCTGCATCTTTTGTTTAAAGGATTTTTCTTCCATTGTTTTGGTTTTGCTTTATTAATTAAGAACACGGAAATATGCTCAATGTTGGGCTTGTGCCAACTTCATTGCTTTTCCACGGATAAATCCGGATCAGCTGCCGCAAAAACGATGGCATTCTCTATATTTGCCTTTCGTCGAATATAAAAACGAGAATGCCCGGATATCATGAAAGAACGCTACCTGCTACTTACCTTCTTCATCACTCTTTTGCCTTTATTCACCCACGGCCAGTGCTACGAAAACCTGATCTCCAGAAACAGGCCCGTCACGGTTTCTTCTACCCGGGCCGGCTCTCCTTCCAACATCGTAGATGCCAGTGAAGAGTCCTTCTGGATCAGCGAGCGGGAAGACCCGCAGTGGGTGGCCATCGACCTGGGCATCACTTATAAACTCTGTGCGGTGACCATTTTCTGGGACAGCCAGTTTTACCCCTCTGATTATGAATTTCAATTGTCTGACGACGGGGAGAACTGGGAAACCGTAGCTGCCTTCCCGGATAATGACACCCCCGCCCTGCTGCTGGAAGAACCCGGCTGGCAGGCCCGCTACCTCCGGGTGTACTGCCACGAACGTGCAGACCCTAACGAAGGCTACATCCTCAAAGACCTGGCCATCTACGGCACCATAGAGGCCCCCGTGCAGGTGCTGTCCTTCCCGCCCATTGCCGACCGCCTGTCCACCGCCGAACCTTTCGAACTACAGGCCAGCACCACCTCCGGCCTGCCCGTGCAATACACCGTACTGCAGGGGCCGGCAAGCCTGGAAGGCAACCTGCTCACCCTCACCGGGGAGGGCGGCACCGTCATCATCCGGGCCAGCCAGGAGGGCAATGAGGAATTCGACCCTGCTGACCCCATAGAACGCTCCTTTGAGGTGGTCACCCCCGCCGAAGTCTTTCCCGAGGCCATCATCACCAGCCCGAGCGCCGCCTACCCGGTGGCCATGCCCGGCAGCCTGGGGCAGATGGTGCTGGGCGCCCGCGGCCGCATTCAACGGCCGGAATGGTTTTCCGTGGAATCCGTGGAACTGGAAGTGGACGGGCAGCCGGTAGAAGGAAAAGCCGGGCGCGACGGGCACTACTACTTCTACTGGACGCCGGAATCCTATGGCATGCACAACTTCACCGTGACGGTTGCCGGCAGCAACGGCAACAAGTCAACCAACAGCCTGGATTTCGAGATCACCGAAGA
>CAYVVK010000895.1:0-2585 GCA_964454855.1 uncultured Phaeodactylibacter sp.
GCCTTTTTTAAAGTTGAGGTTGGCGCCGGTAGCGAAGAGGTGCAGCTGGTTATAGGTATAATCGGCGTAAAGGCTGCCGTGGAGGCCGGCCTGCCGGTTCTCTTTGAGAATGATGTTGATCATGCCGGCGGCGCCTTCCGCATCGTATTTGGCGGAGGGCTGGCTGATCACTTCTATCTTCTCGATATTGCGGGCGGGCATGCTTTTTAGCATGGCCATGAGCTCGCTGCCGCGCAGGTAGGTGCTGCGGCCGTTGATCAGCACAGTGAGGCCGCTTTTGCCGTTGAGCTGCAGCTCACCGTCCTGGCCGACGTGGATGCCGGGGGCTTCTTTTACTACCTCAAAGGCATTGCTTTCCGAAGACAGGGTGCTGTTGGCCACGTTCATCACCAGCTTGTCGAGCTTGGCGGTGGCCTGTGACTGCATGGCCTCTACGACCACTTCGTCCAGCATTTCTACATTCTCTGTCAAGGTAAAAGGAGGAAAGGTTTTGTGGAAACCGGGGCCGTCCACTTCGAATATTCCGGAGCTTATGGATTGATAACCCACAGTGCTCAGCTGAAGGTAATACCGGCCCTTGGCGGGGGAGGGAAGGGCGAACTGGCCGTCGAGATCGGCGGCCGTTCCGTCTACCAGTACGGAGTCGGCGGCGGTATGTAGCGAGACGGTGGCGAAGGGGATTGCTGCTCCCCCGGCGTCCTGAATGGTTCCGCTGAGCTGCTGGGCGCGGAGGTTCAGGCCCATGAGCAGGAGCAGTGCAATGGGCAATAAAGCTTTCATGGAAATGTATTTTTAACTACGAATTGGGTATTATTACGCCGACAAAACTCCCGGAAAACGGGCACTTTCGGAACCTCCTTTCCGCGAAACGGGATATCAGGCCCGTGAATCGGGACATGGGCGCCGCGAAAAAATGCGATCGTTGTAGTGGCAGGGAAAAAAAGGCAAACAGGGCAGGATAGAAATGCAGGATGGGCATCCGGCGCCTTTATCCGCAAGGCAGGCATTGCGGCGCTGACCTCCTTTTCCTTGTTTTTTCTCATCGTGTACATCAATACCGGCCGGATACTGCCCTGGCAGGGAGATACCTGGCCCGATATGCTGATGGAGCTGGGCCTGTTCTTCCTGCTCTTGCTGGCGGTGCTGTGGTCGCATGCGCGCATTGCGGCGCTTATGAGGAAACCCTGGTTACAAAGCCTGCCTTCATCGCTCAGGGCTACCATTGAAGCGGCCCTGGTGGCCGGCGCCACCCTCCTGTTCAACTACACCTTTATGTTCCTGCCCATTTTTTACCTGCTGGATATCGGTGAGCCGCCGGAAGGGCGGGTGCGGACGGTGCTGGTGATCAGCGGGGCGCTGTCTCTTTTTTTCTACTACTTTGTAGAAAGAGAGCGGGGAAGGAAAAGGCTGCAGGCCGAACTACTGCGCTCCGAGCAGTTGCAAAAGGAGAATTTCCGGGCCAACCGGCAGGTGGTCGTCCATATCAAAGCTGTAGAGGAAGCGCGGGCCTATTTCAAGGGGCGGCGGCTGCTGGAGCTACGCCCGGCGGTGGAGGGAAAGGTGGTGGTGAGCAGCGGGCGGGCGCCTGCTTTCCGGGAGTGGTTAGAAATTTAGCAACAATTCTTTTTTATCCGGTCTTTTTCAGAAATGAGAATGGGCCAAAAATACCTTTTTAGCCCATTCGTCAGCTGCCGAGCTCTTGCGAGCCGGGTTATTATTAATTTATGGTTTATTCACTGCTACAGTGTGCCTGTCCTACGCTATTGCAAGCTCGTACCGCAACACCGCAACACCGCAATATCACTACACCTCCATCTCATACGCCTCCATAGGCGGGCAGGTGCACACCAGGTTGCGGTCGCCGTAGGCGTTGTCTATGCGGCCGGCGCTGACCCAGAACTTATGCCCATGCTTCAGGTAGGGCAGCGGATAGGCTGCCTTTTCCCGGGAGTAGGGGTAGGGCCAGTTGTCAGCTGTTACAATATCCAGGGGGTGTGGGGCATTGGCCAGCACGTTGTTCTTGGCGTCGGCCTCCCCGGAAGCGATCTCGTCGATCTCTTTGCGGATGGCCAGCATGGCCTCGCAGAAGCGGTCGAGCTCGTCCTTGCTCTCGCTCTCCGTGGGTTCGATCATCACCGTATTGGGGATGGGCCAGGAGAGGGTTGGGGCGTGGAAGCCGTAGTCCACCAGGCGCTTGGCCAGGTCTTCCGCGGTAGCTACGGCCTTGAAGGGCCGCAGGTCGACGATCAGCTCATGTGCCGAGTGGCCGTGTTTGCCGCCGAAGAGCACATCGTAGTGTTTCTCTAGGCGGGCGCGGATGTAGTTGGCGTTCAGGATGGCGATCTCGGAAGCATCTCTCAGCCCCTTCTTACCCAGCATTTTGATGTAGGCGTAGGAAATGAGCAGGATGCTGGCGCTGCCCCAGGGAGCGGAAGATACGGCGCCGATGCCCTGCTCGCCGCCCGTTTCCACCAGCGGGTGTTTGGGCAGGAAGGGCTTAAGGCTCTCGTTCACGCAGATCGGGCCCATGCCGGGGCCGCCGCCGCCGTGGGGAATGGCGAAGGTCTTGTGTAGGTTGAGGTGGC
>CAYVVK010000896.1:0-758 GCA_964454855.1 uncultured Phaeodactylibacter sp.
CTCCCGGAAACCGCCGAGCTGGGGAGAAACGCCGCTCAGGCTCTGCCCTTGCAGCGCTGCCCATTCCTTTGCCGCCGGCAGGCGCCAGCCCATGGCGGCGCAGGCCTTTTTCGCCGCCGCCCAGGTGTACAGGCGGCCGTAGGTATTGCAATTGGCGGGATTGCCGCCGTAACACCAGGAAGAACCGGAAACCGGATAGTTGAGGTTTTCCGCCATCCAGGCCAAGCCTCCGGAACGAAAGGTTTTACCAGAAAAGGTAGCCTTATTGCTGCTCCCTGAAGCCGGTGGCGTTTTAGCCGGAGCAGCCGCTTGGCCAGATTCATCTGTCTTATTTACAGCCTCCGTTTCCTGCTGGCCGGCCGTTGAAGCCTGCTTTTCCGAGAGCAGCTCTCCCGGCGGAGCAGCCTCCTCTTTCAAATCTTCGGGGCAATCCGCCACACAAGTACCGGTTCTATCGATGGTGAAGGTATAGCCGTTGAGCGTAACGCGGGCGCGGCCGCTCTCGAAGGGTTCCGCCTGGTCAAACTGTGCGGCGAGGACTTCCCGGCCTTCGCTGTCTTTATAGCCGTATTTGCCGTCCGCCGGGAAAGGTTCCAGCCCGGGGCCCTCAAGCGGTTGGTTGGCTCTTCCACCCAGGCCCCAGATGGCCAGTATCAGGACGATGAGCAAGCCGCCACCGCCAATCCAGTACTTTTTGTCGATGCCCGTGGAGGAAGATGCCGCCGGCTGCCCGGGCCCGGACCCCGATACGGCAGGGG
>CAYVVK010000896.1:774-2579 GCA_964454855.1 uncultured Phaeodactylibacter sp.
AAGGTTCCGCTGGTGGTTTTGGCTGTGGCTCTTCCTTTTTTAAAGGGGGCGCTTTTTTCTTCGGCTCCGCTGCTTTCTGTTTTTCCGGCTCTGCCACCTTCGGCTGCTCTGGTTCCGGCGGCTGCTCTTTCACCGGCGCGTGGCTGCCCAGCAGAGCCTGCAAAGCCTTTTGAGCCTCTTCTTTATACCGGCCCTCGGAGTATCTTTCCAGATAGTGTTCGTATTCATAAATGGAGTTTTTCCGCTGCGCCTGCTGCCAGGCCTGCTCTTCTTCAAGCTGCTGAATGGCCTGCAGGGCCTCATCGCGGTACTGGCCTTCCGGCTTGTCCTGCCGGTACTGGAAATATGCGGCGACGGTATGCTGGCTTTCGGCGGCCTGCCAGGCGGCCTCATCCCGCAGCAGAACGAGCTTTTCCTGCGCCTCCCCGGCATGCTTTCCTTCCGGGTACTTCGCCAGGAAAGCTTCGTAGGCCGCCAGTGTACCCGTTTCCCGGCAGGCTTTCCAATCGGCCCCCTCATCGGCCCTGAGGCGGAAGACGAACTGGCCGGCATCATCCCCTTTGACATCCAGGGGTTTGAAGACCGGCGTCTGCTTGCCTCGGGTGGCGGCGTGTACTTCCTCGATCAGTTCAGCGGCTAGTTTATGTGCGCCGAGAATGCCGGTATTTTCCCGCAGCTTTTTCAGCAGCAGGGTGGAGAAGGGGCTGTTCTCGCCCGCCGTCCCGTCCAGGGCGCGTTCTCGGCTGTGGCTGGCGGCAAGGCCGGGGCGCGAGCGCTTGGTTTCATTGCCGACTTTAACAGAGCGGTAGGAAGCAAAGAGCGAGCCGGAAAAACAGGCGTCGACGATGACGAAGGTGTGAAAGCTGTTGATGGCGTCCAGGCGGGATTTGATGTCGTTGGTGGACACGAACTCCCACTCCCGCTCCGGGTGGGCCTCTACCGGCACCCAGTAGCCTACGTGGTCTTCGGTCTCGCCATGGCCGGAAAAGTAGACGACCAGGCTGTCGCGGGGCTGCACCCGCTCCTTCAGTTCCTTAAGATGAGCATGGATGTTGGCCCGCGTGGCCTCTTCATTAAAGAGGGTTTGGATGTTGGCCTCAGGGAAATTGTAGCGCTCCTTCAGCACCTCGATAAACCCCCGGGCATCGCTCAAACAGTTGTGGAGCGCCGGGCAGTGCACATACTCATCGATGGCGATGGCCAGCAGGTGATTCGTACCCGAAGGGCCCAGGGCATCGCCCGCCGTATCGAAGGGCTGGATGTTTATGCTTCTGGTTTTGTCTTTTGACATGGGGTATCGACTTTACTTATCAGGGGGAGGCACTATCAATAGGAGTTAGTAAAATAGGAGTTTTTTGAGTAATTTTTTGACAAAGTGGCTGTAAAATGCGTGAGATGGGGTTTCAGGGGCTGAAAACTGGCCGGGCGGTTGCGATTGAGTGGGGAACTATCTATTTTGTGGGTGTGTTTTAATTTATCAAACACTTTAGATATGTCTAGCGACGATCGATTGGTAATGGATTATATGGCGATGCTTCACCATTTAAGCAATGACCTTAAACTTAAGTTAATAGCAAAGCTGACAGATAGTATTATTGAAAGCGGGCCGACTCCAACAGAAGAAAAGAATGAATCCTGGAGACAATTGTTTGGTGCCTGGCGCGATATGGATGAAAATCTGGCGGCAATGATACGTGAGAACCGATTTCCTGGTAGAGAAATACCTTCTTTCGATTGATGAATGGCTACCTCTTAGTAACTGTCCAAAAATAAAGTTTACAAAAAGTTGTAGATTTAGCTGTCAA
>CAYVVK010000897.1:0-1911 GCA_964454855.1 uncultured Phaeodactylibacter sp.
GGCAAGGGGAACGCCCCTTTCAGGAAAGGCTGGAGCTGGAGTTGCCCGGCCTGCCTCGGGGCGTTTATTTGCTGAGGGCCCGGTTGGGGGGAAAGGCCTGGGTGGAGCGGGTGGTGATTGGTGATTGAGCGCTGTTGGAGCAGCGACAACGGCCCTGGAACGCGAGCCATAACAGCATGGCTCTTACTTTATGGCCTATTCATTCGCGGGCCTGAAGGCCCGCGCCCCAACAAAAAAGGCCTCCACTGCAACAGTGAAAGCCTTTTTCTCGTACATGTTTTTTCTAGAGTGCCAATTGGATGTATGTATCGAATTGGCGATTAGAATGCTTCGTTGATCAACTCGGTGTTGAAAAGAAGCACGATTAACAGAAGAATGCCTAAAATGATCATGGGATAAAGCTTTAATTGAAAAAATAGGGTTTAGAGACACATTCTTCCCATCAGGCTAAGGCGGCCGTTCTGCTGTTTTGGATATGTATGTGTGGGCCGGCCCTTAGCTGTAGAACCCTCGCAACCCGCGTAAAACGGGCGGTTTAGGCTCTGAAGCATGTTTGTGAAAGAACATTTGTCCGGTAAATATACGTCAAATTCCGATAGCCCGCAAGCGGGCCGGCCGGCCTTGACGCCTACTGGACAATTCAGTGCGCACCCTTAGGCCCGTTATGAAAAAGTTTGCTTCAAAAAAAAAGCCCGGTGCGGTTGCGCCGGGCTTACTTTTTTTCACTCAGAGTGCGGTTTCCTGTACTAACCTGAATTTAAAGGATCCCTTCAAATTCAGGACGCATAATACAGTTTGAAAAGAATTGACGCCGAATAATTTCGTCAATACCATTTCAAATCAGTATTAAAATTTGGAAGCGCCTTCGTTCGCGTCGTTGTAATTTTTCGTCACCTGGTCCCAGTTGATCACGTTGAAGAAGGAAGCGACATAGTCAGCGCGGCGGTTCTGGTAGTTCAGGTAGTAGGCGTGTTCCCAGACGTCGATGCCGAGTATGGGCGTGCCTTCCTCATCTACTACGTCCATCAGCGGGTTGTCCTGGTTAGGGGTAGAGCAGATAAAGAGATTGTCCTTCTTGTCGGCACACAACCAGGCCCAGCCGGAACCGAACTGGCCGGTGGCGGCATTTGTGAACGCTTCCTTAAACTTGTCGAAGGAGCCGAAGTCGCGCATGAGCGCCTTGTGAATGTTCATGCGCTCGGAGGGGGCTCCACCACCGTCGGGAGACATGATCTCCCAGAACAGTTTGTGGTTGTAATAGCCGCCGCCGTTGTTGCGCACGGCAGTGGAATGCTTGGACACGTTGGCTAGGATCTCATGGATATTCTTGCCTTCCAGTTTAGTACCTTCAATGGCGGCATTCAGTTTATCGGTATATCCCTGATGGTGTTTGGTGTGGTGGATTTCCATCGTACGGGCGTCGATGTGGGGTTCCAGGGCATCGTAAGCGTAGGGTAGTTTGGGAAGTTTAAAAGCCATAGTGTGTTTTTTTTAGTTAGTTTCGTTAATAGATGGTTGTCATTTTACAACGTTGCCGAATTTAATAAGTTTGGCGGGGCCTGCCTTTTTGGCCTTTTTTCGGGAATGCCGGTCACCAAAGCTGTCAACACATTGAACATCGGCCAAATTTTGAGCCTTTCATTGTCAGACTTCTCTGCCTCAAGCTGTACCTTTGAAGCAGCAAAAATTCAAACCTTTCATCCATGCAATACAGAAAAGAAAAAGACAGCCTCGGCTATGTCGACGTACCTGCCGACAAATACTGGGGCGCCCAGACCCAACGCTCTTATGAGAACTTCCGCATCGGCGGCCACCAGATGCCGATAGAGATCATCCGCGCTTTCGCCGTGCTGAAAAAGGCCGCGGCCCTCACCAACCAGGAGGCCGGCGTGCTGGACAAAGAAAAGGCAG
>CAYVVK010000897.1:1921-2577 GCA_964454855.1 uncultured Phaeodactylibacter sp.
CCCGCTGGTGGTCTGGCAGACCGGCTCCGGCACCCAGTCCAATATGAACGTCAACGAGGTGATCGCCAACCGCGCCCATGTGCTCCGGGGCGGCAAGCTGGAGGATGAGAAGAAATTCCTCCACCCCAACGATGACGTCAACAAGTCGCAGTCTTCCAACGACACCTTCCCCACGGCCATGCACATCGCCGCTTACAAGATACTCATAGAGGTGACGCTTCCCGGAATGGAAGCCCTGCGCGACACGCTGAAGGAAAAATCGGAAAAATACATGGATGTGGTGAAGATCGGCCGCACCCACTTCATGGACGCCACGCCGGTAACGGTTGGCCAGGAGCTCTCCGGCTATGTCGCGCAGCTCAACTACGGCGTCAACGCCATTCGCCACACCCTGGCCCACCTTTCCGAGCTCGCCCTGGGCGGCACCGCCGTGGGCACCGGCCTGAACACGCCGCCCAACTACTCGGAGAATGTGGCCAGGCATATCGCCGAACTCACCGGCCTGCCCTTCATCACCGCGCCCAACAAGTTTGAATCGCTGGCCGCGCACGACGCCATCGTGGAAACCCACGGCGCGCTGAAGACCGTGGCTGTTTCCCTGATGAAGATCGGCAACGACATCCGTATGCTGGCCTCCGGCCCGCGCTGCGGCATCG
>CAYVVK010000898.1:0-1078 GCA_964454855.1 uncultured Phaeodactylibacter sp.
GCCCGCCTGCTGGCGCAACTATTCGGCGCACAGGTGCTGGGTTGTACACTCAGCCCGGTGCAGGCGGAGCGGGCGGCGGAATACAACCGCCAGGCCGGCCTGGAGGGTCAGGTGGAAATTGTGGCCCGCGATATGATGAGCCTCTCTACCGCTGACGGCCCCTTTGACTTGATCTGGTCGCTGGAGAGCGCCGAGCACATTCGCGATAAGCAGCGGCTGCTGGACATTTTCTATGAATTGCTGGAGCCGGGCGGCAAGTTTCTGATGGCCACCTGGTGCCACCGGCCGCTGCCCCCTGCCCTGACGGCCTCGGAAAAACAGTTGCTGGAGCGCATTTACAAACTGTATCACCTGCCGCCCATGGTGTCGGTGGAGGATCTGCGGCAGATGGCGGAAAGGAGTGGCTTTCGGAATATCCAAAACGATGACTGGAGCGATCGCGTAGCCCCTTTCTGGAAGGCCGTCATCCGCTCGGCCTTTAGCTGGAAGAGTGTTTACGGCCTGCTGCGGGCGGGCTGGCCGGCCATCCAGGGCGCCTGGGCCATGCGCTATATGACGAGCGGTTACCGGCGCGGCCTGATCAAATTTGGCCTCATTCAAGGACAGAAACCATGAATTTCCTTATCAATTTCATTCGCTTTTCCCGCCTGCATACGGTGATCGGCACCACTCTGAGTATCGTGGCGCTGTATCTGCTGGCGCTGTCCTTTTCGGAGGGCAGCGGCCTGCATCTTGGGGTGCTGGGGCTGACCTTGCTGAGTTGCCTGGGCGCCAATATCTACATCGTAGGCCTCAATCAGATTACCGATGTCGAAATTGACCGCATCAACAAGCCCTACCTGCCGCTGGCCTCGGGGGCCTTTTCCATGCGCACCGGCTATTTACTGATTTTCGGCTCGGTATTACTCTCTCTGGCCATTGCGATTTACATAGGTAAGTACCTGCTGCTGACCGTTTTGCTGAGCCTGGCACTGGGCACGGCCTACTCCCTGCCCCCCATCCGCCTGAAGCGGTTTTATTTCTGGGCGGCCTTCTGCATCATCGCCGTGCGGGGGCTGATCGTCAACCTGTTCATGTT
>CAYVVK010000898.1:1088-2573 GCA_964454855.1 uncultured Phaeodactylibacter sp.
TGTTCCTAAACTTTCATTACCTGATCAACGGCAAGGAGAACATCCCGCCCGTGGTGTGGCTGCTGACAGGCACCATTTTCGTGTACAGCATCATCATCGCCTGGTTTAAGGACATCCCGGATATGGAGGGCGACCGGCAATATGCCATCCGCACGCTTTCGCTCCGCCTGGGGGCGAAGAAGGTCTTCCTGGTGGGGAATTTGCTGATCAGCCTGATCTATGCCGTGCTCATTGTGCTGCCTTTCCTGTATTCGCTGCAGGTGCACGAGCTGGCCTTCGCGCTGGTGCACCTTTTCCTGCTGGGCATGCTGTGGCTGGCCAACAGCCGGGTGGATCTTGGGGAGAAGTTGTCCATACAGCGCTACTACCAATTTATCTGGGTGTTGTTTTTTTTGGAGTATATTACTTTTGCGGCAGCATCCTTTCCCTAGTGGTATAGACAATAGTCCTCGTCAAATAGAATTATTATTATACTAAGCGCGGTCACCAAAGGTGATTTTTCTGAAACCCGCATAGAACCTGACCTTTTTATTGTGAGCCTCAAAGCCCACGGTATTACTGGGGAAGTAACTTTTGATTCCAAAAGCTAAGTTCCGGAGCATTCATCAATTTTTTCGCCTCTAGTAACCGAGGGGTGTATAAAAAAGCAGATTATATTTATGAGGGAATGAGTCATTGGAATTATCTTGAAGCATAGATACAAATCTTACTTTTTCATTTTATTCTAAATGATGGCAAATTTCATCAAAACCGTAATTTGGGAAATTATTTTTCCTTGGGAGAAAAGCTTGTCAAGCTCATCCCAAAGGTCTGGAAAGACACTTTTGGGATAATACCTGTGGATGTAAATGAATATATTAGTATAATTTTGATGTAAATGAGATTTGGGAGCATTTATTGGTACTCAACCAATATACTTTAAAAACATTTCTGTTTCAATAAATATTTACAACTAAAAAAATTACAGGCATACGTTAACCGCATTTTTTAATAGCCTCTTTTTATCACCAAGAAACTTCCCTGCTAAATATCGAAGCTAGGCTACCAATGTGTAAAACTTGAGTTCTATAACTCAGCTTAGATTTAAAGAAACCCATACACATCATCATCCTGCTTCCCTTTACGCTCCCCCCGGGTATTCTCAAACCGCCAGTCGTGCTGGCTGAGGTGGAGCAGGGAAGCTTTCAGCAGTTCAATGCAGTGGTGGATGTCCTTCTTGTGGGCCAGTTCAATGGTCTGATGGATGTGGCGCAGGGGAATGGAGATGGCCCCGGAAATGGCGCCCTGTTTGCCGTAGCGCTGAATGCCGGCCGTGTCGGTACCTCCGGCCGGCAGGATCTCCGGCTGCCAGGGGATGCCGTTCTCATCGGCCGTTTTTTTCAGGAAGTTGACCATGCGGTAGTCGGAGATCACGCTGCCGTCCATGATCTTGATGGCGGCGCCTTTGCCGAGGCGGGTGACGTATTCGTGCGACTGGGCGCCCGG
>CAYVVK010000899.1:0-1384 GCA_964454855.1 uncultured Phaeodactylibacter sp.
TGGAGTGCTCCTGCAGGTTGTGGCCTACACCCGGAATGTAGCAGATCACTTCCAGGCCGTTGGTCAGGCGAACCTTGGCAACCTTACGCAGAGCGGAGTTCGGCTTCTTGGGCGTAGTCGTATAAACACGCGTACAAACCCCACGTTTCTGGGGGCATCCCTCCAGCGCACGAGACTTACTCTTCGTCACCACCTTTTTCCTGCCCTTGCGTACAAGTTGATTAATAGTAGGCATATTCCTATTCTCTTAGTGATTTTATCTGTATGAACAATTGCTTTAGAAACAATGAGATATACCTTGCTCGAAAAGCGATTGCAAAGGTATGGCTTTTTTCGGGAAATACAAAAGCCCCTTTTAAAATTATTGTTGCTTTTGCGAACTTTCGCAAGGCATAAATATTACCGCCGTTTCTCCGGCGCCCGTAACATCAAATTTTTTTTTGCTCCAACTCCTTTATCGCCAAATTTTGGGCCCCTCACTAGAAGCGTAGGGAAATTTTACGGCTAAGGGGAAGAAAAAACTGCTCCGGTGAGTATTTCGCCCGGCCAACAATAAATGCCGTATCCTTGGTGCCTGCCGGCTGGTTTTGCAGCGCCCACAGGAACTTTCCGGCGAAATCGCCAACTTACTGACATCGGGGAAACGCCTCACCAAGGGAAAAGTTGAAGCCTTGGCCACAAATATATGAAGAATGCCATACCTTTATAATTTTGCCGTTTACATTTGAAGATTTCCCAACCGCAGCGCCAATGAAGAAGATACCAGCCATCGGATACCAGGACGCCTACGAAGTGCGCACCTACGAGATCGACAGCCACAAAAAGATGACCATTCCCGCTTTGGTGCGCCTCATGCAGGAGGCCGCTATGCAGAATGTCATCCGGATGGGCCTGTCCGTCTGGGACCTGGAATCGAAGCAGATCTCCTGGGTGCTGATGCGCATGCAGCTCCACGTGGCCCACCTCCCCATCCTGGGCCAGAAGATAAAGGTGCTCACCTACCCTTCCGGCTTCGAACGCATCTTCACCTACCGCGACTTCAGGGTGCTCGGCGCATCGGGCGCCCCCCTGGCCACAGCCTCCTCCCGCTGGCTGCTGATGAATACCGAAAGCCGCCGCATGGCCGCCATCCCCGATTTTATACTGGAATACCGGAAGCAAATGCCGCCGCCTGAGGATTGCCTGCCGCGCCCCGAGGGCAAGGTGCCGCGCTTTGAAGCGGCTACCTATCAGAAGAAGTTCGAAGTCAACTGGCACGACCTCGACTTCAACGAGCATCTCAACAACACCTTATATATACAGTGGATGCTGGACCCCTTGCCCCCCACTACGCTGACCTGGCGCCAATTACAGTTCCTGGATATTGAGTACCGCGCCGAAGGGC
>CAYVVK010000899.1:1394-1721 GCA_964454855.1 uncultured Phaeodactylibacter sp.
ATATACAGTGGATGCTGGAACCCCTGCCCTGGCCGGAACTGGGCGAGCGGAAACTGAAGGAACTGGACATCGACTACCGCGCCGAATGCCAGTGGCAGGAACACGTGCGCGCCGAAGTGCAGGAAGTAGAAGAAGGAGAGTACCTGCACCGCCTCGTGAGAACGGAAGATGGAAAGGAACTGGCGGCGGCACGAACGGCTTGGACGCCGCCAGCTCCCCCTATCCATTCACCTCCCTCACCATCTCATCCAGCTCTTCCATAGAGAAGGCGCCGCGGGAAGAAACCACCAGCTTGGCCAGCGGCAGGAAGCTGACCTGCTCCACGAT
>CAYVVK010000899.1:1731-2571 GCA_964454855.1 uncultured Phaeodactylibacter sp.
GGCAGGTCCATGAAGTGGGCCTCCATCATGGCCAGGGCGTCCTCGTCGGCGGGTTTGCCGCCGTAGTATTCCCAAACCTTTTCCATCATGGCCTTCATCTTTTGAGCCGATTTGGGATGGCGCAGCCATTCCTTGATCGGCGTGTAGCGGGTAAAGGGTTCGAAAGGCTCTTCGGAAACCTTGACCTCTACCATTTCCTGCAGGCGGATGTCGCGGCTGGAAGCTCCCACCATAATATAATAGGTGCCACTTTCCAGGAACCAATCCTCAAAGGCGGGATGGTAGTAGGCGAAATCGCGGCGTTTGAGGTGGAAGACGGCTGTCTGTTCATTTCCCGGCTCCAGGCTCAGCTTAGCGAAGGCGCGCAGTTCTTTCTCGGGGCGCTGCAGGCGGGCATCTTCCTGGCTGATATAGAGTTGCACTACCTCCTGCCCGGCTTGCTTGCCGGTATTTCGCACCGTCACCTTTACGGTCAGCCTGGGGCCGTCATCGAGTACCGAATGGCTGAGCTGCAGGCCGGAGTATTCAAAATTGGTGTACGACAGGCCATGGCCAAAGGGGAAGAGCGGTTCGATGGCCTTGGTATCGTAATAGCGATAACCAATGAATATGCCTTCGCCGTAGTGTACCCTGCCATTGGCGCCCGGCCAGTTGATGTGGGCGGGGTTGTGCTCCAGCCGCTGCGGGAAGGTTTCCGACAGCTTTCCGGAAGGATTGATCTTTCCTGTGAGAATATCCGCTACCGCAAGGCCTCCACCCTGCCCGGCCAGCCAGCCTTCCAGGATGGCCTTTGCTTCATTATGCCAGGACATGCTCACGGCAGAGCCGTTCGTCAACACC
>CAYVVK010000900.1:0-2570 GCA_964454855.1 uncultured Phaeodactylibacter sp.
GCCGCCCACGTGCATTACCAGTTCCGTAAGCTGGCCTTCACCCAGATCCCGGAAGTATGGATGCTGGGCATCAAGGAAAATGTATTTGTCAACTATCTGGCCACGCCTACTTCTGATCACTACACCGAAGTGGGCTACTCCATCGACAACATCTTCCGGGTTTTCCGGGTGGAGGCGGCCGTTTCCTTCCAGGATGGAGCCTACAAAGACTGGGGCATCCTGATCGGGATCGCTTCCAATATAGGGGGCAATTTTACGGTGCGGTAGGTGTAGGGGGTATCCTCCTTCGCACTTCCCCCAAACCACTTCGCGTCAAGTATATAAAGCAAAGCTGTTCGGTAAGATCGGGCACCTTTTTAAGTCAAGGCCCTTTTTCAGAAGTACGCTATTGCCTCACTGTCAGGAAGTTCGTAATTGAAGTAAGAGTTTGTCCAATTTTCGGTATTTCAGCCGAAAATTGGACAAGCCTAAACCGCACTGGCCGCGTGGGGTGTATGAGGAATGTACCCTAGGAGGTAATTCCCCCTCCCTCCGTGGCTGGTGTGGCCATTACTCGATGAATACCGCCTGGGAGGAAGTAAGGCCATCCAGGCTGAACACCAGAAAATACATACCCGCCGGCAGATCGGCGACGTCCCACCCGACGCGCTCTCCTCTGATCATTTCCTGCCGTTTTAGCTGCCCCATACTGTTGATAAGGCTGGCCCTTACCGGCGCTCCTGATGAAGTGATCGTCAGCCAGTTGGTAGCCGGGTTGGGGAAAACCTGAACGCCGGACGTGTTTCCGGCTTTTTTTCCGCTGGCATTTACCATTCCGCTTTCCAGGTAGACCCGGAAGGCCGCATCGAAGAACAGATAGGCAAAGCCGTTGTGCCACATATGGCCGCCCTCATAGGTATCGGTGAACGTATAGCCGAAGATGGCGTTGGTGAGCACGAAGGTATACTGCCCGGCCTGTAAGTTTGGCGCGTCTTCCAGTGTGATGTACTGCCAGCCTTCTTCCAGGCTGATGTCCGTTTGTTCGAAGATGGGGGTGCCGGAAGTCGTATTTCCCTCAAAGATCAGCAGGCGGGAGCCGCTGATGGAGCGGTACAGCATGACATCGATCTGCGTGATGCGCCCTCCGGAAGGCAAGGTAAAGGATTGCCCGCTGTCGTAAAGGTTGAGTACGGCGATCCATCCCTGCTGTTGGGGTTGTTCGATAATGGTTAGCGGGGCCTCGGCGGGGGTGGTGGCGCTGGCCTCGTTGCTGTAGGCGGAGTTGCCGGCGGCGTTACCTGCTATCAGCCGGTAGTAATAGCTGGTATTGGGAGACAGGTTCTCATCCAGGAAGGAGGAGGTGTTGGCATCGAGGGTAGCGATGAGCAGCCATTCTTCGTTGTTTCCTTCGGAACGCTCCAGCTCATATCTTGTTTCATTTTCGGCATTGTCCATCCAGCTCAGCCGGATGGTGCTGGCGGACTGTGGCGTGGCAGACAGGCCGGAAGGGGCCGCCAATTCGCCAGGAGGAGCTCCTTCGGCCAACCCCCAGAAAACGGCTGCTTCGTAACAGGAGTAGAGGTTTACGTCGGCTGTGTAGGCACCGGCAGCGCCCCCCTGAGTGGCGCCGTTGCCCGGGTCGATGGCCACGGCATGGCCCATGCCGGCTACCTCATAGGTGAGCACCACATTCCGGCCATCCGAAGCGGCATAGCTGCTGCGGGTGACGGCCGTAGCACCACCATAGCCCTGCTCTACAGCCTCGGCAACGGCATCTGTTTGGTGGACGTTCGTCCACTGTTCTACGATCTCCGGTACGTTGGCGTCAGTGACGGTAAAATCGCTGCTGCCGTGAAAGGCGGCCACCTTTGGCCAGGGGCCCGTGTAGCCGGGGTTTTGGTCGCGCACGAGCATACCCCATTGCTGGGGCGTCTTATTCACTCCCGAATTCATGGCCTGAAAGGCCGCCGTCAGCCCGGTGGCGGCCTTGTAGGGCAGGCCCGACATGACGGCCCCGCCGGCAAAAACGTCCGGATAAGCCGCCAGCATAACGGATGTCATTCCCCCGCCTGCCGAAAAGCCGGTGGCGAATATGCGCGTTTCGTCGATATTGTGGTTGTCGTCCAGGTAAGCCACCATGGAAGCGATGGACTGGGCCTCACCCTGCCCCCGGCTGATGTCTCCTGCCTCGAACCAGTTGAAGCAGCGGGTGCTGTTGTTCCCGCTTTTCTGTTCGGGGTAGATGACGTAAAATCCGTATTTGTCCGCCAGGGCATTCCATCCGGTTTCCTGAGCGAACTGGCTGGCACTCTGCGTACAGCCGTGTAGGGCCACTACCACTGGCACATCGCCTTCCAGGCCGGAAGGGGCGTAGAAGTACATATCCAGGTTGCCCGGGTTGGCGCCAAAGTTGGAAATAGATTGTAGTTGTGCAAAAAGGAACAGGGGCGCTGTCAGCAACGCCATAAAGAACGTAAACTGCTTCATGTCTTTGTCTCGTCGTTAAATGATGAATTCAGGGGGCCGCCTGTTTGTGCTTAGTAACTGTCCAAAAATAAAGTTTACAAAAAGTTGTAGATTTAGCTGTCAAT
>CAYVVK010000901.1:0-2570 GCA_964454855.1 uncultured Phaeodactylibacter sp.
GGCGGATGATGGAACTGGCCGCCACCAACTGCCGGTAAGTATCGCAACGCAGCTTCTTGAGCAAGCCCCGCATGGCCGGCGATTCGATGTAGAAGCAGCCAATGCAGTGGCCGGAGCGCAGCTGCGCTTTCACCTTGGGGTCCTGCTTGATGCGGGGGATGTCGTGCACGTCCACCGCCCTTCCCTGGTTTTGTTTGATCAGGCCCACGGCATCCTTGATGTGGCCCAGGCCCCGCTGGCTGAGCACGTCGAACTTATGGTAGCCGAGATCTTCGGCATGGTGCATGTCGAAATGGGTGACGGGAAAGCCCTTGGGCATCATCTGCAGGGCGGTGTGGTAGTGGATGGGGCGCTCGGAAATGAGGATGCCGCCGGCGTGGATGGACAGGTGGTTGGGAAAACCCTTCAGGCGCCGGCCGTAGTGCAGGATGATTTTAGCCAGCTCGTGATGCTCCTCCGGCTTAAAAGGATGGGCGGCGATCTTGTCGATCTCCGCCTTGGGCAGGCCGAACACCTTGCCCAGTTCCCGTACGATGGCGCGCCCCTGAAAGGTGGAGTAAGTGGCCAGCAGGGCGGTATGCTCTCTGCCATAGCGCTTGAAGATGTAATCCGTCACATCATCGCGCTCGTCCCAGGAGAAGTCGATGTCGAAATCGGGAGGAGTGGCCCGATAGGGGTTGATGAAGCGTTCGAAGTAGAGGCCCAGCTCCAGCGGGTCTACGTCAGTGATGCCGAGGCAGTAGGCGACGATGGAATTGGCGCCGCTGCCCCGCCCTACGTGGTGGTAGCCTGCCGATTGCGCGTAGCGCACGATGTCCCAGCTGATGAGGAAATAGGAGCAGAAGTCCTGCTCGCGGATGGTTTTCAGCTCGCGACGGCAGCGCTCCAGGGCGGCTTTATCGCGGGCGCCGTAGCGCCGTTCGCAGCCGCTGAGGGCCAGTTTTTCCAATAGATGGAAATCGCCCTCCTTGCTGCCGGTGAAGGTTTGGCGGTTGTGGTGCAGGCCGCTTTCCATCTTGATGTGGCAGCTGGCCAGTACGCGCTCGGTATTGCGCAGTATTTTGGGGTAGGCCTTGTAGTAGGAGCGCAGGGTTTTAGGCGGTACGAGCCGCTCGGTGGCCCTGGCGGTATCTTTGTGGCCGAGTTTGGTGATGAGGGTGTTCAGGCCGATGGCGCGCAGCAGGCGGTGCAGCTGATGGCCTTCGTCATCGGCAAAGGTGAGCGGGCTGAGCACCACCAGCTTGTGCTGAAACTTCAGCAGCTCATGCGAGAACAGTCGCGCCACATGCTCGGGGCGGATGCCCAGCAGTTCATTCTCCCGAAAGGCCTGAATGGGTTTCAGCAGGCGGGGGTAGATGATCCAGCTGTGGGCCATGGGCGGCGGCTGATCGGGCAGGGGCTTGTTATCCAGCGAGCAGTCCGTCAGAAATTTGTTCAGTTCGCGAAAACCCTCGGCATTTTTCGCCAGGCCGATGTACAGGCAGCGCCCCTCGCGCCGAAATTCTATGCCCAGCACCGGCCGGATGGCCTCTTGCTCACACCGGCGCACAAACTCATAGGCACAACTGGTATTGTTGATGTCCGTCAGCGCCAGGGTACCGATCTCCCAGCGCTTCGCCAGCCGGACGAGCTCCTCCGGGGAAAGCGTGCCGTAACGCAGGCTGTAGTAGGTGTGGCAGTTTAGGTACATTTCAGTGGGCAGTTGGCAGTATGCAGTTGGCAGTATGCAGTATGCAGTTGGCCCATACCCGTACGGGCCAGTATTGGCGGGTTTCGCTGCGCTCAACAGTTTGCAGTGGCGCTGCAGAAATCAAGAATCAAAAATCAACGCCCCCCCTCCTAACCGCCCCAACCCCAAACCGCTTCCGAATCCCATCCATGGCCTGCAGCAGGCGGTTATCCGCCTCGGTATCTTCGAAGAGGTTCATCTGCGGATGGCCGTGCACCAGGCCGCTGAAGCGGATGCCGGCCAGGCGCAGCGACTGCCGGCGGGTGTATGCCTTTTCGAGCAGTTCCTGGGCGTAGCGGGCCAGCAGCTGGTCACTGGCGGTATAGGGGATCTTTTTTTGTTTGGTAAAGGTGTTGAAATCCGTATAGCGGATCTTGACGGTGATGCAGGAAGTGAGCTTTTCCGACTGCCGCAGCTCGAAGGCCAGCCGGCTCACCATGCCCGTCAGTTTGTCGCGCAGGAATTGCAGGTCTATGGTATCCTCCTGAAAGGTGCGCTCGGTGGAGACGGACTGCCGCTCGGAATAAGGCACTACCGGGCTGTCGTCGATGGCGTTGGCCTTCTTCCAGAGTTGGAGGCCGTGCTCGCCGAATTCGCGTTGCAGCAGCAGGGGCGGTATTTGGCTGAGGGCATGCACCTGCCGGACGCCCATCAGGCACAGCTTGCGGTAGGTAACCTGCCCTACGGAGGGGAGCTTGCGTACGGAGAGCGGCGCCAGGAAGCTTTTCTCCAGGCCGGCCTCTACCAGCCGTTCGCCATTGGGCTTGGCCTCGCCGGCCCCTACCTTGGCCACCAGTTTGTTGACGGAGAGGCCGGAAGACAGCGGCAGCCCCGTCTCGCG
>CAYVVK010000902.1:0-2560 GCA_964454855.1 uncultured Phaeodactylibacter sp.
CCCCGTTTTCCAGCGCTATGAAAAATCACAAATCTTGGGTTGTTGAACTATAATTAAAAAACAAACAAAACCCTTTCAATTATGAAGATTGTATTTTCAATTACCCTTACATTCGCACTGTTTTTAACCTCATATTCTCAATCGAACAGTGACGTAACCAGGTTCTTTAAAAATGGTGGAGCATCCATGATCTCGACACTTGCCCATCCAACCAATAGCTTTCAGTCTGCATCCTGGGAGTTTTATGATGACATCGTCACCATTGAAATTTTATCTGAAGACAGCTTTTTTGGTGGAGAAGTCTACACTACCGTTAGTTTTAGCCGACAGGGATACTTTTTTACTGGCATCCGAGTAGATAGAGATAGTGATTCAGTACCACCTTTCACAGCGATTGCTATTTTGAAAGAAATGCTTAACGAATCAATTCGAGAATATAATAGAGAACAGGGTAAGATGATTAGTGCTTTCGAAAGATATTTCAATAAGGGGATAACCGAAATGAATGCTTATCAAGCTTCCCTGGTGATGCTTTCAATGGCGTTTCTTTCATCCTGATACCTGGAGCACTATATCCTTTTGACCCCAAGTTTCGTCCTTTTGCAAATGAGAACGGTCAATATTACCAAGCTGACCGTGCCCCTTAAAGCATAGGCTTAGAGCTTATTTTTGCCCTTTTTTCGTATCCCTGCCTGCTTGTAGTGAGCAGGCAGGTTCCATAACTGAGAAATTAAGGGTGAGGGATTGATGTTTTGGACCACCAATTTACCTCTTCTCTCGATTACTCACTATTTTGTCCTGTACTCAGTTCCACTATACTGATAGGACATCTAATTAAAAACCCCTATGAGTTTTTATATCTATAAAAATGGAGTCAAAGACGGTCTCTATTCAAAGGAAGACTTGAAGCTAATAATGATTTACCCCAAAACGCTTCTCTGGCGACAGGGTGATGACAACTGGAAGGACGCGAAAGATATTCCTGAACTGGAAGGTATCATTGTACCTGAACCCGCTTTGACGACGATGGAGAAGAGCAATCAGAATAAGATGATGGAGGGGTCTTCCAATTTGAACTATAAGAACGCAGGAATAATTACCTCAGTGTATCTTGTATTGATTGTCATATTCCCTCAAAAAGTACACGAATCAATTATCTTAATCCCTACTGCTGTGCTCCCGTTCGTGATTTGGGGAAGGTTTAAAGGGTTCCTTAAACGAATTGGAGAGAATGCCACTGCCAGGTATATCAATCTGATATTTATTCCCTACCTGATATTCTGGCCTGTATTCCTATTTACCACGATTCAAAACTGGAGGTATTTAGCTAGAAGAAGTCTCATTGAAATCCTCTTTGGGTTGATCGCGGAAGCGGTGAACCCGCAATACAGCGCTGAACTGTCTAATACTATTAGGTTTCTTTCAGCGGCTCATATTTTGCTGCTATCGATCTTGTTAATCGCCGTATGCGTCTGGATTCCTGGTATTAAACTCTTAAAAATTGATCGTCAATATAACTACCATTTCAAAAGGATTGCAATAAGTAGTATGATATGCATTCCGTTGTATATATCTTACTTCTGGAGTAGTGTAATAACTAATGATTCGCCATACGATCTATTTCCAAGCTTTATACTATCGCTTCCTTACTTGTTTCTTGCAATCCATTTTTTTAATGCCGATAGCAGCAGGAAACGTCAACTCGCTTGAGCGCTTTCAGCCAGTTATCCAGTCAGCTTATTACAGCTAGGTTATCGATAAAAGCCAACATCACCCACGCCTCGCAAAGGGGGGTAAGTGACTCTGGAGTGTTATTAACACGGTAGCTGGCAATGGGACCTGAACACTCAAAGCGCAGCCAATCTACAGTAATTCTGCTAACCCAACACAGCTTATTGAATACATAATGGTAAGCAACCTGTTGCTGGGGGGGGACCAACGACGCTCAAACAACTGGCCGCACTACTGACCCGGGTGGCCGAAAACTGCCTTTTTGTGGCCAGGGTGCACTTTTTGGGCGGACGGGGTGGTGTTTTGGATGGCCGCTGTTGCGAAAAGAAACCCGGCGAGGAAGAATTACTTTCCTTCGAATAGATGTGTGCCTTCCTCGGTACCGCCACGGCCACCGGCTACCAGTGAATCGGACAGCCTTCGAGCGGGTTGTCCGTTTCTTTCTCGACGATAAAAAGCCGTTGCCAATGGCGACGGACAGGTAAGCGTCACTTCCCAATACAAAACCGAGAAAAAATATTCCCCAACAGATCATCCGTCGAGATCTCCCCGGTGATCTCCCCCAGGTGGTGCAATGCCGCCCGGATGTCCATTGCCACGAAGTCTGAGGTCACGCCGCCGGCAAGGCCCTCCAGCACCCGGCTGAGGCTGTCGTGCGCTTTTTGCAGCGCCTCATAGTGGCGGGCGTTTGCCACAATGGTGCCTTCCAGGTTGAGCTGCTTGCTGATGACGGCATCGTAGAGCTGGTCTTTGAGGTAGCCGATATTCATTTTGTTGAGGGCGGAAATCGGAATCCAGGCGAAGTCGGAAGTGGGAAGTGGGAAGTGGG
>CAYVVK010000903.1:0-528 GCA_964454855.1 uncultured Phaeodactylibacter sp.
TTTACACAACCCCTTTAAACGATCAAAGGCGCTCCACCTCCGCTTTCAGTTCCGCCGGATCCTGCTTGGCGGGTTTTACCCTATTGTCGGTAAGCATCTTCTGGCGGGGGTAGATCCAGGCCTCCAGGTAGATGCCCAGTTCTTCGTCGCGGAAATCTTCCAGGTCATCTTCCTGGAGAAGGAGGAGGCCATAGTAGGTTTTTAAAAAGTCTTTAACGTCCTCCTTTGTAGAAGTGGGAACATCGGGATGCTCCAGGATCAGGTGGAGGAAATCCACCTGCAGGTACTTGTAAGTGAAGATGATAAAGGTGTAAAAGAACAGGGGATCTTTTAAGGCTTTGATGACCCGGAGAATGTCATCTACCGTCAGTTCTTCCCACAGCTCCGGCAGGCAGGCGAACAGCTGCTTGGTATAAATTTCGGGGTACCAGATCAGGTTATGAGTGACAAACTCCACCGGGTCGAGTGCCAGGATGTCGTCCAGGTAGGGCTCGAGGAAGGGCCGGTCGATTGGATAGAAGTAGGCCT
>CAYVVK010000903.1:538-2560 GCA_964454855.1 uncultured Phaeodactylibacter sp.
CTCTTTACCAGACCTTTTCCATAACTCTCTGGATAACCGTTTTGTGGGTTTGCTGATCTTCATGGCAGCCTTATGGTTTCTACTAAAACTCCTTCCTGATTATACAATTGTAATTTTGCCCTAGAAACATTCAACCCTAAATTACGAAAAAGATCGGGAAAATGTCTGGATATTTCAATTGAAGGTCGATAATGCCCAGACCAATTATTTATTGCTTTGATCTGACCATCATAGATTCTTATTTCTCCAGCAGCTAACACTTCCTCGGCCTTTCCTGATAAATAATAGTGTCCCTTCCCTACGCTAAGGTGGCCACTTTTGGTAATGATAAAATCGTGCCTACCATGTGATACTGCCCTACCATTAAATAAGATTTTACTATCCTGGATGGTAAAGGCAAGATACTCTCCAAATTGAGGGCGGGTGTTCTTCAGCCGAATCAATCGCTGAGCAGCTTTTTCACCTGTCCTGGCTATATCATCTGCAACAGTTGCCCCCGACATCAATTTAGAAGAAGGTAGAGCGACACTGAATTTTTGCCCCAGAAGATACAATCGTTCAGAAGTGGTTAGGGAAAGGTCTGCCAAACCCATCTCCTTGGCTTGTTTTAAACGCCATCGGCGGCTCATTTCCGTTTCCATAGGGTCTCCATAGAAGATCGACTTTTCATAGTCTGTCATTTCCCAAATGAAGCGGCCGTCAGGTAGAGTGTCTATGTGGCGAATACCGTTTTTGTACTCCATAGGCCAAACGGGAAGACAAGAAAGGCTAAAGATTAACAGGCACAATGCGGTTAGAGTAAAGCGCAGATTCATGAGAACAAGGGTTTTAGGTTTTATTATTTACAAAAGTAAGCGTTTATCACCTATAAGTCAAGTATAAAAGGCGATAGACACCTATATTTTGTTAGTCTCCCTCCATTGTAATACTTTGGAAATACAATTCCGGAAACATGGCAACGAAAAGATACAACAGGATAAAACGAGTACTCAAACAGAAAAAGAGGACCGGCAAATGGCTGGCTGCTCAACTCGGCGTAGACGTGGGCACCGTCTCCCGCTGGTGCCGCAATTTCCAGCAGCCCAACCTGCAGACGCTCTTTGAAGTGGCGGAGCTGCTGGAAGTAAAACCTTCGGAATTGCTGGAGGAGTGAATTCGGTATGGCCGCCCGGCAGATATATGTTGTGAAGTCAAGAGACAACTTGAATGCCTTCGCTGGCAGGCTACGGCAGCCGGAGAAAGCTGTCGCTTGACGCAGGCAGAGTGAGGCGACAACTTTTGAGTTGTCTTCTCACTTGAAACCCCTCACAAATCAACCAAAAACCCTTAACTTCCCACTGAAAACAATCCTGACCAATCATGAAAGTAGCCACCACCTTCCAAGAAGCCATCCTCGAAGGCATCCCCGCTGAATTGCCGCCCACCCGCCCGTTCGACCCCAACGTCAGCCACGCCCCCAGGCGCGTGATCGAAGGCGTGTTATCCGAAAAAGAAAAAGTGCTGGCCATACAGAATGCCCTGCGCTATTTCCCCAAACAGCAGCACGAAACCCTGGCGCCGGAATTCGCCCGCGAGCTCGAGCAATGCGGCCGCATCTACATGTACCGCTTCCGGCCGGAATACGAGATGTACGCCCGGCCCATAGAGGAATACCCTCATCGTTCCAAACAGGCAGCCGCCATCATGCTGATGATACAGAACAACCTCGACCCCAGGGTGGCCAAACACCCGCACGAGCTGATCACCTACGGCGGCAACGGCGCGGTATTTCAGAACTGGGCGCAGTACCGCCTCGTAATGAAATACCTGGCGGAAATGGCCGACGAGCAGACCCTGGTGCTCTACTCCGGCCATCCGCTCGGCCTCTTTCCCTCTCATCCGGAAGCGCCGCGCGTAGTGGTCACCAACGGCATGATGGTGCCCAATTACTCCAGTAAAGAAGACTACAACAAATACAACGCCATGGGCGTCACCTCCTACGGCCAGATGACCGCCGGCTCCTTCATGTACATCGGCCCGCAG
>CAYVVK010000904.1:0-2553 GCA_964454855.1 uncultured Phaeodactylibacter sp.
CTCTCATGCGCGTGCCGAAACGGCTGTCGTTGAGCTGCCCGCCGTGACAATCTCGGATACGGTTGAGCACTCTGTCGGCTCTGTCCGGCATGGCCTTCCGTATCCAGTCCTCGAATATCTCCGCTACATCACCATTCAGCCGCATCATGGTAATCGCGCCCTCGCTGAAGATCATACCAGTCGATAGAACGGGTCAGGTACATGATGGTGGCGAGGATGGCCAGCAGGCCGATACTGCCCAGCAGCAGTGCGTAGTCCTGAAGCTGAAGCAGGGAATAGAAGAAGCCATAGAGCACGGCCAGAATCCCTCCTATCAGGAGGGTCAGGTGGCGGTTTTTCAGGATGTAGGAGGAATAGCCGGTAATGAGCGACAGGATGATCAGGCAGGAGATCAGATAAGCCCAATCGAAGCGCAGGTGCTCGGAAATAGACAGCAGAAGGATGTAGAACAAAATGATGGCCGCTCCCACCAGCAGATACTGTATGGGATGCAGGCGTTTGCGGTTGAGGATCTCGATAAAGAAGAAAGTGAGAAAGGTAATGAATATAAAAAAGGTGGCGTACTTGGCCGAGCGCATGGTTTTCTGGTATTCATCGATAGGCAGCAGCAGGCGCACCCCAAAGGCATTGGTTTGCGCACGAAAGGGGCTGTCGGCATTATAGCCCCGGTTTGGTGCAGTGAAGGGCTGCTCATTGCTTTGTACGTAAGGGCCGGTGCCCTGCTGGGCATAGTTGCGGTTGAGCTGCAGCACCGTCCAGCTGGCCTGGAAGCCGTCCGCGGTAACCTCCCGTTCATCCGGCAGGAAGGCCCCTTCGAAGCTGGGGTCCGCCCAGGAAGACCGGATATTGGCCACGGTTTCTTTGCCGAAAGGCATGAAAAACAGGTCGGAGCTGCCGTTGAGGCTCAGCTCAAAGCTGAAATTGAGAGAGTCCGGGCGCTGCCGCAGGCCGAGCGGCAAGTTAGCGCCGGAGGCGAAAATGTCATTGGTGACGGTTCCCGGGCCGAAACTGTGGATGGTGTCGTTCAGCTCCACATCTATGGAAGACTCTACTCCTTTCATATCGCTGATGCCCAGCGTGAACAGCGCATCTTCCCAACGCAGGCTTTCCTCCGGGATGGTGAGCGCAGCGGCATTGAGGGGCCCGAACTTCCCGCTAATGGCCAGCCTGGCATTGTAGAGCACTACAACGTAAATGCCCCGGTACCGCTTCTCCGGAGCGATCGTACCGCTGATAAACAAGTCATCGGGAAGAAAGTGGGCATATCCGGTACTGGTGATGGCCTTGCCCTCGCTGTTGAGTTGCACCGTTTCGTAGGGCACGGAAATAACGGGGCCGCCCACCGTCTGATTGAGCCCCCACTTGGAGCTGACCTCCTGCACCGCACTGTCGCGGATGTTTTCCCGCTCGTAGATCAGGGAAGTGATCATGCTGCCCGGGATCAGCAATATAAGGATGAGGATGCCAATGACGAATAGCTTGAGCGTCACGGAACTGCGGGCCCAGGCGTTGAGGCGGTCGAAGAATGAGGCTTCTTTCATTCCTACAAGGTAAAAAATTCCTTATATTTCAGATGATTTTTTATACCAGCAAACTGTTGCCATGAGCCTTGCCGGGAAAGAAGAGAGATATACCGTGGAAGAGTACTTCGAACTGCAACGGAGTTCGGATAAGCGTTATGACTTCTTTGAAGGCAAACTCATAGAACTGGAAGCCACCACCAAAGCGCACAACCGTATCAAGCGAAACATCATCAGGCACCTCGATACGCCCATGCTTTCTGAGAAGGGATGCGAACTTTTTGATGAAAACGTCATGACGCAGCTGAGCAGTAAAAAGCACTATGTCTATCCGGATATCGTGATCAGCTGCAACCCGGCAGACGATGACCCTTTGATCGTCCAGTTTCCCTGTATTATTGTCGAGATCCTTTCAGAAGGTACGGAGCATTACGATCGTACGGAAAAGTTTTTCAAATATCAGCGTATCGAGACAGTAGAGCAATGTGTTTTCGTCTCCCAGAAGCTGATGGCGGTAGAGTCCTTCGTCCGGCCTGCAGAAAACCATTGGATGTTCACCCCCCTGGCAAAACCGGAAGACAAGCTGCATTTCCCAAAAGTTGGAATTCAAATACCTTTGTCGCAGATTTACCTCAACGTAACTTTTGACAAAGAATAACGGCATACATGAAACTCACCAGAAAAGACTTTTTTAAGGGCATCGCCCTGGGCACCATATCTCTTCCTTTCCTCATCCGCGCCTTTGGCGGAAAGACGGATGCGCAGGAAGACAGCAGCGGGGCGCCCAATGTGATCACCGCCAGGCGTTATAAATGGAAGATGGTCACCACCTGGCCGCCCAATTTCCCCATCCTCGGGGAGGCCTGCAACATCTACGCCCGCATGGTGGAAGAGATGTCGGGTGGGCGCATGCAGATCCGCGTCTACGGCGGCAACGAACTGGTGCCTGCCCTGGAAGTATTCGATACCGTGCGCACCGGCGGAGAGCTTTTCTATCAAGTAATTTAATTCGCAAAAGTTACGACGTTACTTG
>CAYVVK010000905.1:0-2545 GCA_964454855.1 uncultured Phaeodactylibacter sp.
GATGGAAGCCCGCGGCGAGATCTTTACCACCCCGGTAGAGGAAGGCGATGTGCGTAACCTCACGGAAAGCTCCGGAGCTGCCGACCGCGCCCCCGTCTGGTCGCCCGACGGAGCGGAGATCGCCTGGTTCTCCGATGCCGGCGGTGACGGCTACGGCCTGATGATCGCCGCTCAGGACGGCCTCTCCGAGCCCCGCCGCATTCCGATCGGCGAGTCTAAAATGGCCTGGGACCCCGTCTGGTCGCCCGACGGCAAGCGGATCGCATTTGTGGATGACGATGTGCGCATCCGGGTGGTGAACCTGGAAACGGAAGAGGTATTGACTGCCGATGTGGGAGGCACGAATATCGAACGGAGCTCCACGGGCATCACCTGGTCGCCCGATTCCCGCTGGCTGGCCTATGCCAAAACGGGAAGTAATAATTTCCGCCGCATCTTCGCCTGGGAGGTAGCGTCCGGCGAGGCGCGCCCGCTGACCGGCCCGCTGGCGGACGCTTTCTCTCCGGCATGGGACTGCGACGCCCGCCACCTGTATTTCCTGGCCAGTACTGATGTAGCCCTGGGTTCCGGCTGGGCCAATACCAGCTCTATGAAGGCGGAACCGGAATACGGGGCCTACGTCATGGTGCTGCGGGAGGGCGATCCCTCCCCTTTTAAGCCGGAAAGCGATGAAGAGCCGGTAAAGGAGGATGAAAAAGAAAAGAAGGAGGATAAAAAAACGGAAAAAGATACCTCGGCCGCTAAAACGGATACCGTGCTTATCAGCTGGGAGAGGCTGGATCGGCGCACCCTGGCGCTCCCCATCCCGGTAGCGGGATATGCGGGCATGATCAGCGGGCCTAAAGGCTCTGTTTTCATTGCCGAGCGCCAGGAAGGGCAGCCTGGCATCAAACTGAAGAAATTTACGCTCAAAGAGAAAAAGGCGGAGGACTTTGCTTCCGGCCTGCGGCGGGTGGCCGTTTCGGCAGATGGAAAAAAGATACTCCTCCAGCAAGGCAAGAAGTGGCGGGTGGTGGATACCGCCAAGCCTCCGGGAGACGATGGCGGAGAAAGCCTGAAGGTGGAGCTGCGCATGAAGCTGGACCGGCAGGCGGAGTGGCGGCAGATCTTCGAAGAGGCCTGGCGCTATGAGCGCAACTTTTTCTACGACCCCAATATGCATGGGCGCAACTGGCAGGAGGTGTACGAGCGTTACGCTCCACTCATCCCCTACGTTCGCCACCGCAGCAGCCTCAACTACGTGCTGGACCAGATGAATGGAGAATTGTCGGTAGGGCACAGTTTTGTTTTCGGTGGGGATATACCGGAGGTCGATACGGTACGGGTAGGCTTACTTGGGGCTGATTTGGTAGCGGCTAACGGCCGCTGGCGCATCAGGCGCATCTACACGGCCGAAAGCTGGAATCCCGATCTGAAAGCTCCGCTCGACCGGCCGGACCTCAAAGTGGAGGAAGGCTACTACATCCTGGCCGTGGATGGCGAAGAATTCACGGCGGAGGAAGACCCTTACCGTATGCTCGATGGCGCGGCCGGCCGGCAGACGGTATTGCACGTAAATAAGGAACCCACGATGGAAGGGGCCTGGAAAGTGCTCATAGAGCCCGTTCGCAGCGAGTCTGCCCTGCGGCAGCGCGCCTGGGTGGAGGACAACCGCCGCCGCGTCGACTCCCTTTCCAAGGGCAGGCTGGCCTACGTATGGGTGCCCAACACCTCAGGCGCCGGCGTGGTATCCTTCGACCGCTATTTCTTCGCCCAGCAGGATAAGGAAGGGGCGGTGATCGATGAGCGCTACAATGGCGGCGGCTTTCTGGACGACTACATGGTAGACCTGATGACGCGCGAACTGCGGGCGGCCATTACCAACGAAACACCTGATGGAAAACCCTTCCGCCTGCCCGCCGGCATCCTGGGCCCGAAAGTATTGCTCATCAATGAACTGGCGGGCTCCGGAGGCGATTTCTTCCCCTGGGTGTTCCGCCAGCAGCAGGCCGGGCCGCTCATCGGTACGCGCACCTGGGGCGGCCTGGTCAAATCTTCCGTCCACTACCAGATGGTGGACGGCGGCGCCCTGACCGCTCCGGACAACGCGGTCTTCGACCCTGTCAACAACAAATGGATCGCAGAGAACGAAGGCGTACCTCCTGACATTGAAGTACGCCAGGACGCCAGATCCATAGCTGAGGGGCGCGACCCTCAACTGGAAAGAGGCGTGCAGGAGGCTTTGAAGCTGCTGGAAAAGCAGCCGGTAAAAGAGATAACACCGCCGCCTTTCCCTACGCCGGCCGTGCCGAATGGAGAAAAATAAAAAGGGCCTGTAATCAGGCCCCCTGTCTGTGAACGCCATATTTGATGCCCCCTGGCGCTCACAGACAGGCATTAATTCCTGTCCGGAAAAATGCTCCGTGATCCTTCTGCCGTCCGGTTTTCTCATCCCGGCCCTCCGGGTACGGGCCTTCGCCCGCCGTAGCGGCTTGCTCCTCCGGCCATGCGGGCTTCGGCAGCATAATGTCTGCCCGCAGAGGCGACTTCCTTCGGCCGCTTCCGA
>CAYVVK010000906.1:0-2534 GCA_964454855.1 uncultured Phaeodactylibacter sp.
CGGCGCCGGGGAAGCGGCGGCGAGCGCTCTCGCCTCGCCCCGGAGATGCGGGGTTTGGGGCGCTCGTACTGCCGGGCGCGGGGCGGGGGGGTCTCGTAGCGGCGTTCGCCGCGAACAGCCCGACGTTCGTCGCGGCTGCGGCGCCGGTAATCGCGCCGGCCGAGATCAGTATCTCTCCTCAGGTATTGCCGGTTGTACTTGCGGTCGAAGGTTTCATTGTCCATAGAGAAGAAAGCAATGGCATCGATCAGGCCGACGATCCAGATAACGGGGAACCAGAAGAACAGCAGATAAAAGATACCCAGGCCGGTCTGGCCGAGGTAAAAGCGGTGTACTCCCAGCCCTCCCAGAAACAGTGCTAATATACCGGCGACATTCTTTTCCTTCATTTCGTTCTTTACTGATATATGCCCGGAAAATGCTTGCCCGGGCGAATAAACTTTACTTAAAGTAATTAACATCCTCTAAAATAGAGAATTGTCAAAGCGGGCATTTGTTTAATCGATAGTTTCACTTTCTGGCCGGGCCAGTGAACACCATCTATCGTTTTTTATCGTGTTCCGGTGTGAAAATCTTACAGGTGAGCACGGTAAAGTCATCCGGATAGTTCTGCCCGTCCTTAAAATTCTCGATGTATTCCATGAGGCGCTTATTAAACGTGGAGGCAGACATTTTGTAGTTCTCGCGAACAAAATGGTAGAGCATATTCTCATTCAGGTACTCTTCCTTTTCGTTCTGCAGGTCGGTGAGTCCGTCAGTGAAAGACAGTATCATGGCCTCGCCGTCGATGGGGATACAACCTACTTCCACTTCGGGCAGTTCGGGGAAGGACCCCAGTATGGTGCAGCCCTTATTGAGCAGGATGACCTCTCCATCTTTTACCAGCACCGGCGGGTTGTGGCCGGCGTTTACATAGCGCAGGGCCTGCTGGTTCATATCGTACTCGGCGATAATGAAAGTAATAAATCGCTCGCCCTGGGTAATAAGGTTCACGGAGGTGTTGAGGTCGTGAATGAAGCTATCCAGCGCCGCGCGCTTGTTGATCAGCGTGTGGAAGTTGGCCTGGAAATTGGCCATCAGCAGCGCCGCGGCAATGCCTTTCCCGGAAATATCCCCCACGCAGAAAACGATCTTTCCGTCGTCAAACTCGATGAAGTCGAAATAATCTCCCCCCACTCCGTAGTGAGGCTTATAGATGCTTGCCAGCTCGTAGCGGGGCTTGCTGGGCAATTGGGTGGGAATGAGCATGCGCTGCATTTCGCTGGCCAGTTCCATTTCCCGCTTCAGGCGCTCCTGTTCGAGCTGGCGCTTAAACAGCCGCTTGTTTTCAATGGCCACCGCAATGATATTGGTGATGGTGGTAATGAACTGCACCTTATTATACATATCTTCATCCTCACTGAAGCCACCGATGAAGACATAAGCAATGGGCCGGTCTTTATGCCGCACGGGAATCACCACATCAAACTCCCGGATCAGAGGGTGTTCATTGTCCTCCACATTATTGAGGCGGGTATACTTCTCCAGCTGGGGGGCGATATCGGACTGAAGAAGAGACTCATCGATACCGATGGAGGCCGCACAGGCCCAAACGTCTTCTTCCCGCACGAAAAGGGCCATTTTTTTGACCCCGATCTCCCAGCTCAGGAAAGATTTGTACATATTGAAGAGGCCATCGGCCGAGACATTATTGTTGATGGCCTGGGTAATGTTCAATAGCCGGTTGATCTGAAGCTGTTTCAGGTTCAGCTCCCGCTCAAGCGCCTCTACATTGGACAGTTCCTTTCTCAGTTCAGAAAAACCGGGCATTATTGCTGTAATATTGTTGATGCCAATCGTTTCGTTATGTAGTAAAGATATAAAAACCCGGATTGGCAATGTAACCGAATCGTGAATTTAGCAAGGCCTTAACATGAATATTCTCCTTCTTGAACCTTTCTTTACCGGCAGCCACCAAAAATGGGCGGAAGGCTACCAGGCGCACAGCCGGCACGAAGTGGACATACTGTCTCTGCCGGGCCGACACTGGAAATGGCGCATGCACGGTGGCGCCCCCCGCCTGGCGGAGCAATTTCTGAAAAGGGAACGCGCTCCTGCTCTTTTTCTGGCAAGCGACATGCTGGATGTGGCCACCTTCCTGGGCCTGTGCCGGCACAGGGCCCACGCCATACCCGCGCTTACCTATTTTCACGAAAACCAGATCACCTACCCCTGGTCTCCGAAAGATAAGGATGTGGCTCTGCAGAGAGACCGGCACTACGGCTTCATCAATTACACTACCGCCCTGGCCTCCACACAGCTGCTTTTTAATTCCGATTTTCACCGGCGGTCTTTTCTGAAGGGCCTGCCTGCTTTTCTGCGCCGGTTTCCCGACGAAGAGGGCCTGCATACGGTAGAGAAGATCGCTGCCAAGAGCAAAACCCTGCCTCTGGGGATGAACCTGCGCGCCCTGGACCCGGAGGCCTTCCCGGAGAAATACCCGGAGGCCACCCTCCTCTGGAACCACCGCTGGGAGTATGATAAAGGCCCGGAGC
>CAYVVK010000907.1:0-2533 GCA_964454855.1 uncultured Phaeodactylibacter sp.
GGTTGTTTACCGGAGTAGCCGGGAGTGGTGATTTTGTGTATTCGTGTGTTCGTGCATTCGTGTATTTGTGTGAGTGCCTCGACAATAACAATGGGCCTATATAACCATTTGACCCAGGCGGGTTTCGCTACGCTCAACAATCGAACCGGAACCCCGGGAAAATGGCTCCTGACGGCTCGAACTCAAAGCAAAATGGGCATGACTAAAATTGTTCGAGCACTAAAGTAGCCGCCTGACGGGCTACAACCTTCCACCAGAAAAAAACACATCCGCTCTTGACTTTACGACAAATGTCGTATATATTTGTCTACGACAATAGTCGTAAAACATAGATCATGAGCAAAAAAGATTATCAGCCCTCGGAAGCAGAACTGGAGATCCTGCAGGTATTGTGGAAAAAAGAGCCGGCCACCGTGCGCACGGTGCACGAAGCGCTGGCCGGGGAAAAAGAGGTAGGCTACACCACCACCCTCAAGCAGATGCAGCGCATGCTCGACAAGGGAGTGCTGCGCCGTACGGAAAAGGGGCGCACCCACTATTATGTGACGGCAGTGAAAGAGCCGGCGATCCGCCAGTCGCTATTCAAACGCCTGCTGAATACGGCCTTTCGGGGTTCGGCAGTAGACCTGGCCATGCAGGCCCTGGGGCAGAGCCAGCCCGATGCGGATGAGCTGGAGGCCCTGGAAAAGCTCATTCAGCAAAAGAAAAAAGAACAGCCATGATACACTGGACGCTCTCTGAGGCCTGGCTCCACGCCCTGGGCTGGGCCCTCCTTCATTCCCTTTGGCAGATGGCCTTGCTGGCCATCCTGGGCGGGCTGGGCCTGCGGCTGATGAAAGGGCGCCTGCCCGCCTCCCGGCAGTACATTTTTATCATGCTGCTCATTGGTTTCTCCGCATTGCTCTTTGCCGGAACGGTTTACCTGCAGTTCGGCCACTATCAGGAACAGGCCTTGGCACCACAGCTGAATATCGCTTCGGAAGGAACAGCAATGCGCTCCGCAGCCGAGGAAAAGGCCAGCTCAGCTTTTCCCCAGAACGCCATCTCCAGCCGTTTCGCCTCCGTACGGGACGCGCTCGAAGGGCAGCTATTCTGGCTGGTGGCGCTATGGTTGCTGGGCGTGCTACTCCTCAGTATCCGGCAAGTGGGACATTATTTTTTCCTTTCCCAGTTGCGCCTGCACGGCCTGCAGGCCCCAAAAAAGCGCTGGGCTAAACTTTTTGAGCGGCTGGTGCAAAAAACGGGGCTTCAGCGCCCGATCATATTCCTGGAGTCCACCCTGGCCAAAGACATGATGGCCTTTGGCCATTGGCGCCCTTATATCCTGGCGCCGGTGGGCCTGCTGGCGGGCCTTCCTCCCGAACAAGTGGAAGCCCTGTTGCTGCACGAACTGGCGCACATCAAACGCCATGACTATCTCATCCGCCTGCTGCAGAGCATCGTTGAGACCCTGCTGTTCTACCATCCCGCCATCTGGTGGCTCTCTTACAAAGCCGGCCAGTTACGGGAAGAAAGCTGTGACGAACAGGTATTGGCCTGGGGCACCCAAAGAACAGACTACGCCGAAGCGCTGCTGCAGGCTGCCCGATTTTCCAAACCTTCTAAATATCAATTCGCTATGAACGCAAGCTCTCATTTTACGACGCGCATCAAAAAGATGCTTTCCACCTCCACCCCTCTGTACAAAAACCGCTTTTCAAAGGCCTTTTCCTGGGCCTTCGCCCTGCTCATCTTCATCAGCCTTACCGCCTTCAGCGGTTTTGTGCTCAGCGCCCAGCATACCGTCAGCGTAGCTGCCGATAAGATGAACGTGCTCTACCTGGGGGTAGACAACCCGCTGACCATCGCCGTGGCCGGCATTCCCAGTGAACGGGTATCGGTGAGCAGCGAGAAGGTGGAATTTATCTTCCTGGGAGAAGGGCGCTATATTGCCCGGCCCCTGGAAGAGGGAGAAGCCAGCATCCGGGTATCCGGCCCCGGTTTCGGAGAAAATTCCGTGCCCTTCCGCGTCAAACGCCTGCCCGACCCTGTGGCGAGATTGAATGGAAGTACCGGCGGCAGCATGAGCGCCGAGGAGTTTAGGGCTACTAAAGGAGTAAAAGCAAGCCTCGGCATCGACTTCGATATTGAATGCCCCATCACCGGGTACCATATGGTGCACGTCCCCAAAAATGGAGACCCTGTAGAGATCGTTAACCGACAGGGGCCTTTCCGAGACCTGTCTGCAAAACTGGCCCAGATGGCGGAGAAAGGCTCCATCTACTACTTCGACGAGGTAAAATGCCTCTGCCCGGGCGATGAAGAGTCGCGGAAGATCAATGCCATGGTGTTTAAGATTCGTTGACTGCTGCCGCATGCAGCGGCTATTCCGATCAATTCATTCAGCCCAATCAACCAGCCGCCCGGGCGGCAACCCAACCAACTACATCTCCGGAGGCGTCAGCAGTTCGAAGAACTCCTCCAGTTTCGGGGTCAGGATGATCTCGGTGCGGCGGTTCAGCTGCCGTCCTTCGGCGGTTTCGTTGGTGGCCTT
>CAYVVK010000908.1:0-2267 GCA_964454855.1 uncultured Phaeodactylibacter sp.
GACGGCTACTACTACGAGATCGCCGGGGCCTTCTCGAACCTCGTGCTAGACTGGGAGGCCTCCATCCGCCTCCCTCAACACCCCGGCCTGGAACCCGGGGAGTACGAACTGAATACAGTGGATGGCCAACTCTACGCCTTCCGCAACCAGCAGCGCTATCCCATACCGGATAGCCCGGTAGTGGTGGAGGTGGAGTACTCGCCGGAGGAGGATTGAAACACTGAGGCCCGGCTTTCACAGGTATTCAACCCCTCTATACAATAGGGGGCCGAACGCCCGGAATGAGGAGGCCGGATACTCTGGAGTATACAGTTCCAGCTTGCAAGTGCCCCTTTTCTTAATGTATTCTGAGTGCCTGGCAGCAGTAAAGCCCAGTAAAAAGGCAAAAAGGAACTATTTCTGGTTAAAGCTTATTATTTTTGTACTGGCTGAGCGCGAAAGGCTAAAATTCGACTTATGAAACTTGTATTGGAACTAAAGGATCTTTCCGACCTTGAAATATTACTACCGCTGCTCAAGCGGCTAGGTATAACTATCATTCAAACACCTGAAACGACGGAACAACCCCAGAAACCACCGCTTTCCAAACATATAGGAACACTTCCATCAATTGATGTCTCTGCATTCGAAACTCTCATGGGCAGCGTGTAGTATCCAGAGGGCGTAGTATCAATGCCTTCGGTCAAGCCGAAAGCATTGAGCATCCAACAGGGGCGCTAAACAGGCACTAAGTAGTCGGACAGAACAATTTAACAATTTAACAATGTAGCCCATACCCGTACCGGGGCGGGTTTCGCCATGCTCAACAATCTTCTCGGAACGCCTGAGAACAAAGCGCTTCAGGCCCTGCTTTCGAAGCAGTATAAGTAAAATAAAACTGTCCACCTACTTATAACCATCACAAAGCGCCGTTCTTTCCTTTATAGCTGATCTGTCATATTGATGGACGTCCAGGTGTTTCGACTCCAAAATTGCCCTGCCGATTTTTATTCTCCCCTTCTAAGTGCTATCTTTGCCCCGATTTTTACCCGTGGTATAGCCCGGGGCAGCTAACGTTGACAAACCAAGACAAATAGATGAGCGAAACGCAGCAAGTTCCCGCCGTCCTTCTCCTGGAAGATGGTACCGTTTTCCACGGCAGGTCGGCCGGCATGATCGGCACCGCCACCGGAGAGATCTGCTTCAATACCGGCATGACGGGCTATCAGGAGATCTTCACCGACCCCTCTTACTACGGCCAGCTGATGGTCACCACCAACGCCCACATCGGCAATTACGGCACCCGCCGCACCGAGGCCGAATCCTACAGCATTAAGATCGCCGGGCTCATCTGCAAGAATTTTACTGTGGACTATCACCGCCCCATGGCGGACATGTCCATTCAGGAATACTTCGAAGAGGAAAAGCTGGTGGGCATCTGCAGCGTGGACACCCGCGCCATCGTCCGCCACATCCGCAGCAAGGGCGCCATGAACGGCATCATCTCTTCGGAAACTACGGACATCAAGGAGCTGCAGAAGCAGCTGGAAAAGGTGCCTTCCATGGACGGCCTCGAGCTGGCCTCCAAGGTGAGCACCAAAGAGATCTATACTTTCGGCGACCCGCACGCGAAGTTCAAGATAGCGGTGATGGATTACGGTGTCAAGCAGAATATCCTCAACAGCTTCGCCGAGCGGGGCTGTCATATGAAGGTCTTTCCTGCCAAAACGCCCTTCGAAGAGGCCAGGGAATGGGGCCCCGACGGCTACTTCCTGTCCAACGGCCCCGGCGACCCCGCTCCCATGGATTATGCGGTGAATTTCGCCAAAGCCGTACTGGAAGAAGACAAGCCCCTCTTCGGCATCTGCCTGGGGCACCAGCTGCTGGCCCGCGCCATCGACATTCCCACCTACAAGATGCACAACGGCCACCGCGGCATCAACCACCCGGTGAAGAACCTGCTGACCAACCACAGTGAGATCACCACGCAAAACCACGGATTCGGGGTTCATCCGGACGCCATCCGCGACAATGCCAACAAAGTGGAAATCACACACGTTAACCTCAATGACCAAACCATCGAAGGGCTGCGTGTAAAGGGCAAGAAGGCTTTCTCCGTGCAATACCACCCGGAGGCCTCCCCCGGCCCGCATGACGCCCGCTACCTCTTCGATGACTTTGTGAAATTAATGAACAGTTAACCTAAAACATTCCTAAACCAACGAATATGAGCTTAATAGTAGACATTGCCGCCCGTGAAATCCTCGACTCTCGCGGCAACCCGACCG
>CAYVVK010000908.1:2277-2531 GCA_964454855.1 uncultured Phaeodactylibacter sp.
TTTTGGCCGTGCCGCAGTACCCTCCGGCGCCTCCACCGGCAAATACGAGGCCGTGGAACTGCGCGACGGGCAGAAAGACCGCTTTCTCGGAAAAGGCGTACTCGACGCCTGCAACAACATCGAGGAGATCATCCGCGAAGAGCTGATCGGCGTAGACTGCACGGAGCAGCGCTATATCGACCAGCTGATGCGCCAACTGGACGGCACCCCCAATAAATCCAAACTGGGCGCCAACGCCATCCTCGGCGTGTCCC
>CAYVVK010000909.1:0-330 GCA_964454855.1 uncultured Phaeodactylibacter sp.
AAAAAAAACCCCCCTGCCAGTCTAAAGGCTTTTCGTAACGATAGAAACCGAAAGGGATGGTAGTACCGCGCCGGAGGGTATCTCCGAATTTGGTAACTGCCTCTTCGCCGATAAACTCCAGTTCCAAACGCAGTTCAGCGCCCGTGGTATCGCGCGTAGCGGTAAGCGTGGCCGGGAAAGTGCCGGTCTTGGGGTTGGTTTCCACAAAGCCCGCTCCTCCGTTCAGGCGCCAGTTGCCTTCCGGCCCGAGCAGCAGAAAGGTGTACTGCCTGTCTTTGATGTCCCGGAGCCAGAGGGAGGGCCGGCGGAAGTCGTAGGGGCCCCACTCAT
>CAYVVK010000909.1:340-2529 GCA_964454855.1 uncultured Phaeodactylibacter sp.
ACTCATCCACCAGGATGTATTTGCGGCCGCGCAGATGGCCTTCGGGCAGGCTGGCGTCCATGCCATCGGGCAGAGGTTCGGGTGCGAATTTGTCTATGGGGGCAAACTCTACAGCGGTGGCGGGCCACAACTCCAGATCCTCTGCAGAAGGCGGCTCATTGATCCGGTTGTTGGCGGCTACATTTTCGGCATCACCGAACTGCCCGGCCTGGTAGATGTCGTTTTTCACCAGGAAAAACTGCTCGTTGGGCCGCTCTGCAGAAAGCAGTTGCTCGAAATTGTAGAAGCGGTTGGCGTCGTTGACGGCCACCTTGCTGGTCCCGGATATCTTGAGCGGGATATTGACATCCACAAAGGTATTTTCCTGGATCTCGTACTCGCGGCTGGATACGTCTTTGGCCTGGGCGTAACCCCAGTCGGCCGGCTGGCTGGGGCGCTCCCACAGCTGAATGCCGATCTCACAATTCCCGAAATAATTATGGCTGATGGTGTTCTCCTGCCCATGCTCGATGGCCACGCCATGTTCGCAGTCGCGAATGGTATTGCCGGTAATGAGGCTTTCGAAACTGTAGCCGCCCCACACACCGTAGCGGCATTCTTCCAGGCGGTTGTTGGCCATGATGTTGCGGCTGAAGGTCACCTCTATGCCGTTGGTAGGGGCATGGGAGAAATCGTTGTTGTAGATGATATTATCGTTGCAGCCTCCTTCGCCGGTATCCATGCTCGACTGGCCCGCCCATAGGAAGAAGCCGTCGCCGGAGTGGGTGGCGGAGTTAAAGGCGAAGATGTTGCTGTTGCTCTGCTCGTAACAGAGGATGCCCGCTGAGTCCTGCCCGCGGCTGTAGAAGCCATGGCTGTAGCCGCGCACGTTCCAGTCGAGGCGGTTGTGCATCACGCGGTTGTTGGAGGAGCGGTACAGGCCTACGCCAATGCCGGAGTTGAAGTGGATGGTATTGTTATAAAACAGGCCGAAATTGCACTGCGTCATCATCAGGCCGTTCTGGCCACCGGTGATGGTGACATCACGCACGGTGGCGTAATCGCACTGCTTCAGATAGATACCGGCCCCGTAGCGCAGCCACTCATCGGCCTCGTTATCGTGGTAGCTCAGCCAGTCCGACAGGTCTTCCCGCTCGCGGATGCTTTTGAGGCGCTGCCGGTAGTTGTAGCTGAAGTCGCAGTGCTCGATGAGCAGGCTGTCGACATTCTCGGCCATCAGCGCCACCCCGTAGCCGCGTGCGCTGAGGTTGCGGATCGTTACCTTTTTGCTGTTGCGCACCAGTACCGCCAGGCCGTAGAAGGCATCGGGAAATTCCTTGTCGGTGGAGCCGCGCAGCTTTGCGCCGTTGAAATCCACCGTGATATCGTCCCCTTCGATGGTGATCACCGGTTCGTCCAGGCTGTCGGCGCCGTTGAGCTCATAGGTTTCCGGGAGGATGGTGGCGTCGGAATCGATCAGCATGCCGGGGCGCAGGGCGATCTGTTGGGGGCCGGTTTGGCAGGAGTAAAGTAGGAACGATAGGAAGAATAAGAGTAGGGAGTATTTTGGCATTGATATTTGGTTTATGATTGTGAAGCCAGGGCGCGGTGGGGAAACCGCACCCTGGCTTGGGGGAAACCGCAGCCTGGCGGAGTTGTAAATCCCCCGTGCTCCGACACTGTAGCCAGCTGTGGCGCAAGTGTCCAGTGGGGGACACGGCGCTGACAGAGGTTCTCTGGCCTTGGAAAGTTATTATCGGCTGATGGGACACCTGTCAGCGCAGCATGCTAGAGCGGTATCCCCCGCTGGCGGCGCAGGGGGTGGAAAAAAATACATAGCTGGAACCGTTGCGGAACATTTTATCGATTTTTTATCCGTGGCACTATAGTTAAGCCAGGGCGCGGTGGGGAAACCGCACCCTGGCGTGGGGGAAACCGCAGCCTGGCGTGGGGTTACTTCATCAAAAACGAATACTTCTCCCCATACTCCAGCATTTGCTGGGTGAAGTCATCGGGGTATTCGACCTTGACATCCGTGATGGCGCCGCTTTCATCCATTACCGGCACCAGGCGCGGGTTGATGAAGCCGCCGTAGGGCGGGATGTTGAGGGCTTCGGCGCGCTGCAGCACCTCTTCGTGCATCTTCTGGCCTACTTTGACACCATAGCCTTCGATCAGGGCCTTGCCGGCCTCGTAATCGCCCTGTGATT
>CAYVVK010000910.1:0-2528 GCA_964454855.1 uncultured Phaeodactylibacter sp.
TAGAGGTCGTTATCCGCATTATCTTCGATCCAGAGTACTTTGTATAGGTTCATGTCCATTGTCGGTTTCTTGGAAGCCGTATGCTTACCGTAGTGATAAAAGGGTTGGAATAGTCATCCGGGGCATTGCCCAGAGACGGCTTACTCGTTATGCTCAGTTGGCCGTTGTGTTTTTCCACCACTTTTCTGGAATCGTAGAGCCCCAGGCCTGTGCCTGGCCGGCGGCGGTCGCTGGAGTTGATGCCGCGGTATCCCACTTCGAAGATGAGCCCCCGCTCCAGTTCTTCCCGGGTAATGGCTACGCCCCAGTTTTCGATACTCAGGTATACCCAATCCTGATCGGCCTTGCCGTCAATACTGACGAAAGCCCTGGAAGGGCCGCGTCGCGTCCAGCTGTATTTCACGGCATTGTGAAGGATATTGAGCAGGGCGCGCAGCAGCTCGTCTTCGTAGCCATCCACGTAGGCATTGCGCAGGCCCTTAAGGTTCATGCGCAGGTCTACGCGGCGGTTGGCGGCATATTCCTCCATCTTGCGCACCACGCTCACTATCAGTTCATAGAGGTCGAGCCGTTGCGGTTCTTCCTCGTATTTGACGCGGGTGAGGATGTAGGAGCGCAGGTTGTTGACCACGGTTTCCATTTCCAGCACGGCATCCACTCCGCGGGAGAGGCCTGCCAGGCTGCACAGGCGCAGGATCTCTCTGATCTCGCGCCGCCCCTGCTTGATGAGTTCGCGCGGGAAGTTTCCCTCGGCGATGGTGCCATTTAGTATTTCCCTCAGCTTGATCACACCGTCGCGCACAATGGCCAGCTGGTGGGCGCTCACCCTGCCCTGGCCAACCAGCGCAAGAAGGCGGCGCAGGTTAGTTGTCGTCTGTTCTCCAAAGTGCTTTACTTCCTCATTTTTGACAATAATGCTCTCCAGGCTATTCTGCAGGGCGCCTACCTGCTGGCCGATCTCTTCCAGTATTCGTTCTTCGTCCACCGTGTCGTTTTCCGGAAGGAGCAGGCCAGGCGTGGCGAAGGAGCGGATGACGGCATCCATTGTATGCTTGGATTGGATGAGGGTGGAAGAATAAGAATGCAGCACTTTGCCGATATCGGTGGTCAGCTCATCGAGCTGTTGTTTGGTTTCCAGGTAGTCGGTCACGTCGCGCTCGGCCCCTACCCTGCCGATGATGTTGCCCGCCCCGTCCTTGAGGAGTTTGACATGCACTTCGTATTTGCGCAGCTCTCCGCGGCCGTTATAGGCAGAGAGGGTGTAGTCCACCAGGCTCTGGCCATCCTGGTCACAGCGGGTCAGTTCGTTGTGGAATTCGTTGAAGGCCTGCTCCGAGATGTGGAACCGGCGCAGGTCCTGGCCGATCATCTCATCCGGATGAGCGGCGCCGCGGTTATTGGCGAAGTGCTGGTTGCAGTGCACCAGTATATGTTCTCCTTTTTCGTTGATGCGCACCTTGTAGAGGCCTATGGGCGCCTCATTGACCAGCTGGAAGTAGATGGCCTCGCGGGTGACGTCCTCCAGTATGCCTTCTGTACCAATAAACCGGCCGTCGTTGCTGTAGATGGCGCGCGCGCTTACCGCGGCGGTGAATAAAGAGCCGTCTTTGCGCACGTGTTCTTGAAAATCATTGGCCAGGCTGCCCTCCACACGAAGGCGGTGTTCCATATCCTCCAGTTCTTCGGGGTATTTGACAAATTCGGCCGGCGGTTTGTACATCACCTCCTCCAGGTTTTCGTAGCCGTACATTTCCAGGAAGCGCGGGTTGGCGTTCACCAGCCCACTATCTCTACGAAAACTAAAAATGCCCACCGGCAGGCTATTGAACAGGCGGTGGTAGCGGCCCGCCTTGTTGATCTGGGTCATCAGGCAGAGCAGGGCAACAATGGTTTGGCCTTCCTCATTCCAGATGGCCTTGGTGAAATCCTTGACGTAGCGCAGCTTGCCGCCCACTTTCAGGTCGAGCGTAGTGTTCTTCAGCCATTGCCCGGGAGAGAGTTCGTAGAGGCGCTTGAGGTTTTCCTCGCGGTCGTCCCGCTGGCTGTAAAAGTGGAGGATATTATCCTGAAAAGTGGGTTCTGCAGGAAGGCCGAAGAGGGAACGCGCTTCTTCGTTATAGCGCAGGAATACCCCCTCCTTATCCACCAGGCATACCGCAAAAGGCAGGGCGGCACACTGCTGGTATTCCTGCTCAGCGAGTTTCATGACCTTTTGGAGGGCTGCATCCATTTTTGGCGGATTGGTATGTAAGTAGCCGGACAGTTCCCGGCTAAAGCCAAAACAGGATACAAATTAGAAAAAAAATATCGGCTTGCAGCCACTTTACTGCTTAAAAAGCCCGCAGTGGTTGGCAGATGGGACACTCATCCTAGTGCAGTCGGCAGTAAATAGTTGACAGTCGGCAGTCAAAATAATCAACGGGTTATCAATCTATTATAACACCAACTACCTGTCAATTAATTAACTCCCAAAGCACTAGTGCAGTCGGCAGTAAATAGTTGACAGTCGGCAGTCAAAATAATCAACG
>CAYVVK010000911.1:0-2513 GCA_964454855.1 uncultured Phaeodactylibacter sp.
AAAGGAAAAAGCACTCCTAGAAAGCCGACAGTTATTGATCGCGCGTCGCTTAACGGTTCATTGCTTTACAAGGTTCAAATATGCATTATTACACCACTTCCCGCACGAAATGGTTACTAAAGCGGGCTAATATTAACATTTTATTCAAGTACACAATCACATTGTTTGGCTTTTTGAAACCTATTGGTTGAAGAAAAACACTCTTATCTTCATATTACTGAAAAAAATCCCCAACCCGTGACTACAGTCACAACTTCTCTCCCTCCCCTACCCGATATTTGTACCTGAAAGATGTAATTATCCACATTCACTCCACAAAAAACATCAGACATGAAAAGGAACATGGGAAATACCGACCGCATCGTACGAGTTTTGATCGCCGCCGTAATTGCAGTGCTGTTCTTCACCGACGTGATCACTGGAGTATTAGGCACCGTACTGCTGGTACTGGCCGGCGTTTTTGTACTGACCAGCCTCATCAGCTTCTGCCCGCTCTATGCTCCCTTCGGGCTGAGCACCTGCCCTTCGAAGCAGGAAGGCGCGGCTTGAACCGATTAAAGGTAAAAGGTTAAAGGTAAAAGGTAAAAGACAGAAGTCAAAAGGTAAAAAGGTAAAAAGGGAGCCTGGGTATGACTGCCGGTAAAGATTGTCAGCCACTACCCAGCCCTTTTTACCTTCTACCTTTCAAGGGTTTTACCTCTTAACTTCTTAACTTACAGGCCGAGCAAAACCCCTTGCTATGGCCTTCTCTTTTGGTTCTACGGATAACGCCATCCCTTCTTTCCTGCGCCGGGAGATGCTGGAAGCAGGGACACGCAGCAGCTTTCCGCCCGGCACCGAAATACTGCGGGAAGGCCAGTACGTGAAAGCAGTACCCTTTGTGCTCAGTGGCCTGGTGAAGGTATACGCGCAGTTTGAAGAACGGGACTTGCTGCTGTACTACATTCAGCCGGAGGAGAGTTGCATCATGTCCTTCACCGCCATCGTGGAGAATATGCCCAGCCGGGTATTCGCCAGAACGGAAGAGCCCACCGAGGCCATCCTCATCCCCAATAACCTGGTGGAAGACTGGATCAGCCGCTACCCGGCCTTCAACCGCTTCTATTTCAGCCAGTACCGGCAGCGCTACGACGACCTGCTGAACACCATCCACCAGGCCCTGTTCTCTAAAATGGACCAGCGCCTCAAGGCCTATCTGCTGGAGCGGGCCCGCCTCACCAAAAGCCGCCGCCTGAACATCCACCATCGGGAGATCGCCGAAGACCTCGGCAGTGCCCGCGAGGTCATCAGCCGCCTGATGCGCAGGCTGGAAGAGGAAGGGGTGGTGCGGCAGCTGGAACAGGGGTGGATTGAAATTATAGCGCCAGCGTGATCGAGGTCATTAAAAATATCGAAAATAGGTTTGTAGAAAACACCCTGCCATGTATGAACTGCTGGAGTGGATGATGAACGCCGATCAGATGCTGGGGCAGCTGATCCGGGAGTATGGCAATCTCACCTACCTGCTGCTCTTCCTGATCATTTTTATCGAGACCGGACTGGTCGTCGTGGCCTTCTTCCCGGGAGACGGGCTGCTGTTCTCCGCCGGCCTGTTTGCCGCCAGCGGAGCATTGGACCTGGCCCTTCTGCTCATCCTGCTTTCCATCGCCACCATCCTCGGCAACACCTCCAACTATTTTATCGGCCGGTTTATGGGCCACCGGCTGTTCAAGAGCGAGAAAACCATGTGGGGGCGGCAGCTGCAGAAAGCCCACAAATACCGCGAGCGATACGGCCCCTGGGCTGTGGCCATCAGCCGCTTCTTCCCTTTTATGCGCACCCTCGTGCCCTTTGCGGCGGGCCTGACGCGCATGTCCTTCGCCCTCTTTACCCCATACAACATCGCCGGGGGCATCGCCTGGATCACAGCCTACGTACTGGCGGGTTATTTCTTTGGAGAGATCCCCTGGGTGAAAGAGCATTACGGGCTCATCTTTTCTATTCTATTGCTCGCATTACTACTGATCCTGCTGTTCGGGATCGGGAAGAGCCTGATACGAAAGTTGCGGTAAATTCGAATTCCCTGCAAACTAAATTAAGGCTGTCGCAGTTTTTAAAACAATGTTTGAACAATGATTTTGGCGTAACTGGTACCCTGGCCGGCCTCAAACAGCTGCCAGGTTACCAAGCCCGACAACGATGGCCTGGTAATGGCCGCATCAATTCAAACCACAAAAACAGCAAAAATGAGAAGCATAAAGAAAGTACATAAAGCCGTATACAGCCCCATCGACGGCCTCATCACCTACCGGGCCATGCCCACCGGGAGTGTCCGGCACATCGACCCCTTCCTTTTTCTCAACCACCATGGCCCGCAGGAGTACGGCCCGGATAACAACGGCCTGCCCTTCGGCCCGCACCCGCACCGGGGCTTCGAGACCCTGACCTATATCCTGCAGGCCGAGATCCGCCAGGCCATTATAGATTACCAGAGCGGTAAGTTGGGAGGATTATAGGCTGGCCGCCAGGCGGCT
>CAYVVK010000912.1:0-2512 GCA_964454855.1 uncultured Phaeodactylibacter sp.
GATCTCGCCGGAGATGATCTCGGATTTGGACCCCGAGAGCTCTCTGCGCATGACAATATCTTCGGAAAGGTAGAACTGAATGCGCTTAAGTTCGCGCTCCGTCCAGCGGTTGTTTTCGTAGAGTTGTTCGGTAAAGGGGCTGAGCGTCGGCCCGCAGGCGCTGAAACCGAGAGTTAGGAAGCCGAGCATCAGGGCAAGTTTCCAAGCGTTCATTGTAGATTGATGTTTGGTTGTATCTATATAACACTACAAAGAACGGTTTTTGACGCCTGGGCAGGAAAAAGCTTAAGAAAGTTTAACCCGGATTAACGCATTTTAACGTTGCCGGCGCTGCCGGAAGAAGGCTTTTAGCAGCCGGCCCGACTCTTCCAGCAAGATCCCGTACTCCACCTGCGTGTGCGGGTGCAACAGGCGCTTTCCGTATTGCATGAAGCCCCGCTTGTCGTCCGCAGCGCCGTATACCAGCCGGCCGAGCTGTGACCAGTAGAGGGCGCCGGCGCACATCACACAGGGCTCCAGGGTGACGTAGAGGGTACAGCCTCTGAGGTATTTGCTGTTGAGGAAGTTGGAAGCTGCCGTCAGGGCGAGCACCTCGGCGTGGGCGGTCACGTCCCGCAGCTGTTCCGTCTGGTTGTGCGCCCGGGCGATCACCTGGTTCTCACATACCACTACCGCCCCTACCGGAACCTCGCCTTTCTCATAAGCCAGTTCGGCCTCCTGCAGTGCTTTTTCCATAAAGTATTCATCACTAAAAACGCTCAGCATACTTCCATTTTAGATGAAGCTCTACCCTCCTCCCCGGCCGGCGGCAAGGTACAAAGTATTGCGGATTTGAAAGAAGCCTCCCCGCTAAACCTGGCTCATAAAGAGAACAGATTAAACATTTCCCGGGATTCATTTTTTCTTTTTGCAGTCAAATTCAATACCTTTGCGCATGGAAAAGCATAAAATAAATAAGAATAAGTTTCTGGGCGACGGGCTCACCTTCGATGATGTTTTGCTCGTTCCCGCCTACTCCGAAGTCCTTCCCCGGGAAGTGGACATCTCGTCTTACCTCACGCGCGGCCTTAAGCTCAACGCGCCTATAGTCTCCGCAGCCATGGATACGGTCACCGAGAACAAGCTGGCCATCGCCATCGCGCGCATGGGAGGCATCGGGATCATCCATAAAAATATGGCCATCGAGGAACAGGCCGATCAGGTGCGCAGCGTAAAGCGCTCCGAGAGCGGCATGATCGTCGACCCGGTCACGCTCACGGAAAAAGCAACTATAGGCGACGCCCTGGCGCTGATGCAGCGCTTCAAGATCGGGGGCATCCCCATTATCGACGACCACAACATCCTCACCGGCATCCTTACCAACCGCGACCTGCGCTTCGAGACCCGCCTCGGCCGTTCCGTGCGGGATATCATGACCAAGGACAGGCTCATCACTGCTCCGGTCGGCACGAACCTGGAACAGGCCCGGGATATCCTTCAGGAACACAAGATCGAGAAGCTCCCGGTAGTGGACGAGGACAAGAAACTGGTCGGGCTGATCACCTACAAGGACATCATGAAAGTGCAGGATTACCCCAATTCCTGCAAGGATTCCCTGGGCCGCCTGGTGGTAGGCGCTGCCGTAGGCGTCACCAGCGATATGCTGGAGCGCGTGGATGCGCTCGTCCGCGTAGATGTGGACGTGGTCATCGTCGATACGGCCCACGGCCATTCCCGTGGTGTGCTGGAGGCCGTCCGGGAGGTGAAATCTCAATATCCGGGCCTGCAGGTTATTGGCGGCAATGTGGCTACCGGAGAAGGCGCCCTGGCACTGGCGGAAGCTGGTGTAGACGGCATCAAGGTGGGCGTGGGCCCCGGCTCTATATGCACGACGCGCGTGGTGGCAGGCGTAGGCGTTCCGCAATTGTCTGCCATTTACAATGCTGCTCAGGCAGCCGCCAGCAAGGGCATTCCGGTGATCGGCGACGGAGGCATCCGCTATACCGGCGACATCGTCAAGGCCCTGGCTGCCGGCGCCAATACCATCATGGCGGGCGGCCTGTTTGCAGGCGTGGAGGAAGCGCCCGGGGAGACCATCATCTACGAGGGCCGCAAATTCAAAGTTTACCGCGGCATGGGCTCGCTGGGCGCCATGCAGCAGGGCTCCAAAGACCGCTATTTCCAGGATGTGGAAGACGACATTAAGAAGCTGGTGCCGGAAGGCATCGAAGGCCGCGTCCCTTATAAGGGAACGGTAGCGGAAGTCATGACCCAGTACCTGGGCGGCCTGCGCGCCGGCATGGGCTACTGCGGCGCTGCCGATATTTCCGGCCTGCAGAAAGCCCAGTTCGTAAAGATCACCGGCTCGGGCATCCTGGAAAGCCACCCGCATAATGTTACCATCACCAAGGAATCGCCGAATTATAGCCGGAGGTAGTTTGCAGTGGGCCTCCTCTACCTGGCTATCGCCGGGTAGACAGGTACGCCCTTTGGGCTTCGGCGGCTGAAAGCAGTGGGCAGTGAGGCAGTGGGC
>CAYVVK010000913.1:0-2511 GCA_964454855.1 uncultured Phaeodactylibacter sp.
GGCCAGAGCGGACGGCCTGCAGAAAACCGATCAGCCGGAAGCGGCCTACCGCCATTTTTCGAACGTACTGTTCAACCTGATGCGAGGCGGAGTATTCGTGCACAATTACGAGCTCGGCAAAACCGACCTGCTGCGCTTCATCCGGAACACGAACCGCCTCTTATTTAAAAAATCCGAGGCCTTCTTCAAAAGCCTTCCCGAAAAGCTGGGCTATCCCGAGCTGATCCATCAGGCTGCAAAGGAAGACGATCCGCAACTGCAGCGCCTTTGCGCCGAGTATTTACCGCTCACCTTCAGCCGCCGCCACGGCGACCCCAGCCGCCCCTGGAACCGCTTTTCTATAGAGATCAGGGAAGAGGACGGCTCGCAGAAGCTGTACTACCAGGGCAACTGGCGCGACATCTTCCAGAACTGGGAAGCACTGGCCCTCTCCTACCCCGGCTTTGTGGAAGGTATGATCAGCAAGTTCGTCAATGCCTCCACCATGGATGGGTACAACCCCTACCGCATTACCCGCGACGGCATCGACTGGGAGGTGATCGAACCGGATGACCCCTGGTCTTACATCGGTTACTGGGGCGACCATCAGATCATCTACCTGCTCAGGCTTTTGGAGCTGAGCCGAAAATATCACCCGGGCACCCTGGAGGAAATGCTGGGCCAGCCCCGCTTTTCCTACGCCAATGTCCCCTACCGGATACACGCCTATGAAGAACTCCTGAAAGAGCCCTATGATACGGTAGACTTTGACGAAAGAACAGAAGCCCTGGTTCAGGAGCGCGTTCAGCAGATCGGCGCCGATGGCAAGCTGGTACTGGGTGAAAAAGGAGAGGTATACCTGGCCAACCTCACGGAAAAGCTTCTGGTGCCCATACTGGTCAAACTTTCCAATTTCATCCCCGAAGGCGGCATCTGGATGAATACCCAGCGCCCGGAGTGGAACGACGCCAATAATGCCCTGGTTGGGCACGGGCTGTCCATGGTGACGCTCTACTACCTCCACCGGCACCTGCAATTCTGCCGCGAACTTTTTCGGGAGGCCAAGGAGGCTTTCGAACTTTCTAAAGAGGTGGCAGGCTTGCTTCGGGCCATTGGCAAAGCCCTCGAAGAGCATCAAAACCTGCTGAAAGGCCCTATTTCCGATAAGGACAGAAGATCCCTGATGGATGCGCTGGGGCAGGCCGGCAGCCGTTACCGGCAAAGCGTTTACGGCAATGGCCTTTCGGATGGAAAAGAAAGGGTTAACACAGAGGAGCTACTGCGATTCTTCCAGCTGTCCATGCAGTACACTGCCCACTCCATCCGCGCCAATAAACGGGACGATGGCCTCTATCATTCCTACAACCTCATCAAAATAAAAAATGAGGAAGAAGTAGCCGTCCGCCATCTTTACGAAATGCTGGAAGGGCAGGTGGCCGTGCTCAGCTCCGGCTTCCTCTCGGCGCAGGAAAGTGCGGAGGTACTAAAAGCCCTGCGCCACAGCAGCATATACCGCGAAGATCAGCACAGCTACATGTTGTATCCCAACCGGCAGTTGCCCCGCTTTGAAGATAAAAACAACATCCCCCGGGCACTGGCGGAAAAATCCACCCTTATTACCAGCCTTGTTGCCGACGGAAACCGCACGCTTGTGGAACTCGACGCCCGGGCTGACTACCACTTCAACCCCAACTTCACCAATGCCAAAAGTGTGAAGGAAGCCCTGCAGGAGCTAAAGGAAAATGGCTATGCCCAACTGGTAGAAGAGGAAAAGGGTATGATACTCGACATTTTCGAGCAGCTCTTCAACCATCAGGCCTTCACCGGCCGGTCGGGCACTTTCTTTGGCTACGAAGGCCTGGGCTCTATCTACTGGCACATGGTTTCCAAACTACTGCTGGCTGCTCAGGAAAACTGCTTCGAGGCCATTGAAAAAGGGGAAAAGGCCGAAACTGTTCAGCAACTGATCGGCCACTACTACGACATCCGCGCCGGGATCGGCTTCAATAAAACGCCCGAAGAATACGGCGCTTTTCCCAGCGACCCCTACTCCCATACGCCCGGCAATGCCGGCGCCCAGCAGCCCGGCATGACCGGCCAGGTCAAAGAGGACATCCTGAGCCGCTTCGGAGAGCTGGGCCTGAAGGTGGAAGAGGGAAAGATACAGTTCCGTCCGGCTCTGCTCAGCCGGAAAGAGTTTCTGGATGAGCCCGCTGTCTTTTCCTATTTCGATGTAGAAGGCAAAGCCCGGCAGTTGGAGTTGCCGGCCAACAGCCTGGCTTTCACCTACTGCCAGGTGCCGGTGGTTTACCATCTGTCGGAAGAAGAACGCCTCCATATCCTGAAAGAAGATGGGCGCCGCTCTACCCTGAAGGGCCTGAAAATGGAGGCTGCGGAAAGCCGACAGCTATTCGGGCGTACGGGCGCCATTCAACGGATCGATGTGTATCTGGCGCCCGCACTGGATTAGGCCCTGAGCACTACTGCAGTCGGCAGTAAACCCCGGTACGGGCCCGTATGGGCAGTTGACAG
>CAYVVK010000914.1:0-2511 GCA_964454855.1 uncultured Phaeodactylibacter sp.
TCAGGTTGCGCACCAGCTCCGCGTTGGGCGGAATGGTGATGCCCAGGGCATCTTCCACCGAACGGCAGGAGGCCAGAGAGTGCACGGTGGTGCACACTCCGCAAACCCGGCCGACGAAGGCCCAGGCGTCGCGGGGGTCGCGCTCCTGCAAAATCCTTTCAATCAGGCGCACCATGGTGCCGGAACTATAGGCGTCCACCACCTTACCATCCTGAATGTCTGCTTCGATGCGCAGGTGGCCTTCAATTCTGGTGATGGGGTCTACGACTACTCTTTTACTCATGACATATATTTTTGGAAAGGGGTTGTGTAAAAAGGTACCTCCAAGCTTCGTCTTGGAAAATTTTAAATGTACTCACCGTTATCAAAGAAACACTTACATAATACTGTTTTAATTAAGTAACTTGAATTTAGGCTTTTTACACAACCCCCATTCTATTCAGAATTTAAGAAAGGTCCTTGTCTGATTCTTTGCCCTCGGCAACGAGGCCATCGATCAGTTTCTTCTTCCGCAGGTTGGTGCCAATGGCATGGGCGGCGATACCGCCGGCAGTAACTGCAGCGGCCACTCCGCCGATCTTATCGGCATTGCTTTCGATGCCAAAGCCCGGGAAGTTGGTGAGGCGGCGGTAGAACGGGCCATTGTCCCAGAAATTCTCCTCGCTACAACCGATGCAGCCGTGGCCGGACTGTATGGGGAAGCTGGTAGCTTCGTTCCACTTGGTCACGCCACAGGCGTTGTAAGTCATCGGGCCGCGGCAGCCTACCTTATAGAGGCAGTAGCCTTTCCTGGCATTTTCGTCATCGAAACTCTCTACGAACAGGCCGGCATCGTAGAAGGGCCGGCGATAACAGGTATCGTGTACGCGCTTGGAGTAGAAAGCCTTCGGGCGGCCGATGCGGTCCAGTTCCGGAATGCGGCCGAAGGTTACCAGGTGCACCAGTACGCCGGCCATCACTTCTCCGATGGGCGGGCAGCCCGGCACTTTGATAATGGGTTTGCCCTTCACCAGCTTGTGGATGGGCGTGGCCCCCGTGGGGTTGGGCTTGGCGGCCTGTACACAGCCATTGCAGGCACAGCTGCCCCAGCCTATAATGGCCTTGGCGCCGGCCGCTGTTTCTTCGAGAATATCCTTGGCCGAACGGCCGCCAATACAGCAGTAGACGCCATCTTCATAAACCGGAACCGACCCCTCTACACAAAGCACATATTCCCCGTAAGACTCCTCCATAGTCTTATGCATGGCCGCTTCCGCCTGATGGCCGGCAGCCGCCATTAAGGTTTCCGTGTAGTCTAATGATATCTTATCCAGGATGATATCCGCTACTATAGGGTGTGAAGAGCGAATAAAAGATTCACTGCAGCAGGTGCACTCCTGAAAGTGCATCCAGATGACCGGCACCCGCGAATTGGTTTTCAGCGCTTCAGCCACTTGGGCTGCCCCGGAGGCCTGAAGGCCCATATAGGCAGCTATAGTGGTGCAAAACTTCATGAAATCCCGGCGGGAGTAGCCCTTCTGGCGCAGTTCTTCGTAATAGGTGGGCCGATGTTTTGAAGGCGTCATGGCAGCTGTGGTTTGGTTTTCAAGATCCGGTCAAAACCGAATAAAATTTTTCAATATGGGAATAAAGAAAAATCATTGCAAAAAGAGTACATATGATATCAATCAGGTATTAGAAGTGACTTTTATCACTCGCTTCTCTGAAATTCAGCCTTATTTTTGAATTCAACCATATTGTTGAGTTATAAAAACACCAGAAAGATGCTCCGTAAATTCTTCTTGCCATTGCCGGTTCTGCTTAGCCTGCCAATGATTGCCCTGGCTCACGGCGGGCACGGCGCTTTCCACGGCCATGAGTTGGGCCACTACCTGGCTTCCCCGGGCCACGCCATACCCATTGCCCTGGTACTGGTAGCCTCGGTGCTGCTGATCGCCTTCCGCAAGCGGATCTGGGCCAAACAGTATTCTGATAAGGAATAAGAAAAAAATGCACGAACTGTCGATCGTACTGAGCATAGTGGACGCCGCCCGCGAACAGGCCCTACAACACCAGGCCAGCGGAATAGAACGCATCGGCCTGGAAATAGGCACCCTGGCCGGCATAGAACCGGACGCCCTGGAATTCGCCTGGGACGCCGCCGTGCCCAATACCCTACTGGAAAAGGCAGAACGCCATATCGATTACATTCAGGCCCGCGCCAAATGTATGGGCTGCGGGCATGAGTTCGACGTACAGCAACTCTTCGAACCCTGCCCCCGATGCGGGGAATATTTTAATGAGTTGATTCAGGGGAAGGAGCTTAGGATAAGGTCACTGACGTTAATAACGGGAGAAGCAACCGTTGAAAGTCAAAAGGCCCAGACGGATGCCTACGGCATAAAATAAAAGATAAAAGGTAAGCAAATGGCGGCCTCAGGCTGAATAGCAAAAGCTGAGCAACCAAGCCCTGGCCACTTTTACCTTTTACCTTTCACGGTTTTACCTTTTACCTTTCACGGTTTTACCTTT
>CAYVVK010000915.1:0-2509 GCA_964454855.1 uncultured Phaeodactylibacter sp.
CCAGAGGATTTTGGAGACCGGGGGCGTCAGGTCTACCAGAATACTGCCATTGACCACCGTAACCATGTTTTGGGTGAGGATCACGGCCTGGTCGGTGGCAGCATCCAGAAAGGCTTCAAAGGCATCGGTGGTATTGGCATTTTCGGCGGTGTTCAGGCCAGTAAGTGCATCCATTACCATCCGCGTACCGGTGCCTACGGCATTGTCTATTTCGATGCCGACATCCACTCCGAGGTCTCCCCCGGTAGCAGCAAGCGCGGCGGCGTTGGCGCCCAAAACGGCCAGCCCGGCCAGCTCACTGCCGGCGATGGCGCCGTGCAGCGAAATATGGGCTTTAGCTCTTTTGTAGATGTATTCAATTTCTCCGAATGCCTCCCGAACGCCATCGTCGGTGCCCACCATTTGAGCAACCGCCATGGCGGCATCCATCAGCAGAGCGCCGGTGGAGTGGGAGACGATGACGTAATCCTGCCCGAAACATTCAGCGCCACGAGGGTCTTTCTCATTGTAAACGACTCCCAGGCCTTCGTTCATCGCCCGGCTGATCTGCCAGAAGACGCTGTGCAGGTTCTCTTCCAGCCGCTGGGAAGAATTATAGGAGACGATCAGAAAGCGGTTGCTGGGATTCACCGTATCGCCCAGGAAGTGCTGAATGTGTGGGTAAAAGTAATTCTTGGCCTGTTGATGGTAAAAACCGCCCTCGAAGAACTCCTCCCGGGCTTCCGGCCACTTTTGCGTAAGGGCGCCATCCAGGGCGTTGGGGTCCAGAAAACCTGTTGCGGAAGCAGCAGCGGGCAGGAATCCCGTCTGGTCGCTGAGAATGATGTTCTGATAGATGTGGTCTGGCCGCAGGCCGTGTACGTAAACGATGTCCCGCCCGCTAAAGGGTTTGCCTTTATCGTATTCCAGCCTGCAGTCCTGTTCTTTCTCGGGTGGTATGCGCCCCCATTTTGGGAATTTCACCTGAAAGCCCGGCCATTCTGCGTATTTCTCCAGGCCTTCGTTGAAGCCGTCCGGCGGCAGCCCCCCGGGCAGCAACCATTCGTTTTCTTCCTTTTCGGCCTCGGTGGCTTCGGGTGGCAACTCCCCACCGATGGAAATACATTCGTCACCGGCAGTGTACCAGGTATGGTTGCCATCCTCGTCGAAGGGGTAGCCCCAAAAGTGGATCACCGGGCCCTGGTTGAAGCTGATGTCCGAAATGGCCGGAGGCGTGCCGGCCTGGAGGTTCCCTTTAAGGGCGGGGGGGATATCGCTGGGGTTTTCGATGCCCAGGCTGGAGGCATTGAGCCCGCAGCCATCTACTTTTTCGAGACAGATACCGGAGAGGGCGCCGGTGGCCAGGGCTGACTCCGGCGCATCTTCGCCGGTGATCGCCAGAATGGCAATATGGCTGTAGCCTTTCGGAGCCCGCCAGGCCGGAAGGAAGTAGCGGTTCCAGCCGCCGGAGTAAATGTTGCCGGATTCGGCTATCACGGCAATGTCTGAAGTGGGCATCGGGTGCAGGCCGGTAGAGGGTAAGTTGCCGTTGAAGGCCAGCACCCGAAGGCGGATGTAGTCCAGCTGTTTGGGAATGGCGCGGGCGCAAAAGCTGAGCTGATAATGCTGGCCCTGGGTAATGGGCTGGCCAGGGGATAGTGCTTGTTGCACCGCATCGCCTCCCTTGCGGTTGCCGGACAGCTCTACGGTGCCGGTATTTTGCACGCAACCCTGCTGCCTGGGGCTGAGGGACGGAGAACCGTAGGCGGCTGTCCAGTCTTCCATTTTTTCAGACAACAGGTTCTGGCCACAGCAAAGCAGCTCCTGCAGGCCCGGCGGCCAATCCTGGGGTGGAATAAAGAACAGGCCCACATCACTTAGCCCGAGTGGTTTCGGGGGTGTTGCCCCGGCGTCGTAGGCCGATACCTGCCAGGCGTAAACGGCATTGGCGGCTAATTCGGGCAGGCGCTCAGGATAGCCCAGGCCGGAGCGTCTAATGCCTTCCTGATCGATTACGGGGCGGTTGATGCGGAGCGCCTCCTCAGCATCCTGCTTTTCTTTGAGCTGGGCCACCTTCAGGCTGTATTCGATGCGCTGGCTGGTGTGTTTTATGGGTTGCCAGGAAAAGGAGGGGCGCCGGCTTTCCTGTGGGCATCCAACATCAGGGTTTATGGTAAGGAAACGTGCTTTGGCCGGAGGAGGCCCATCCGCAGTTTTATTTGGGATGTTGCAGCTGTAGAATAAAAAAATAAAAAGCAAGGCAAAAAGCAGGCTGGAAGTTGATTTTTTCATATTAGGTTTAGGTATTAAACTCTGTACCGATCCAGATATAGCCGCGGCTGTCCTGGAAAATATAGTTGATCTGGCCATGAGCCAGGCCCTGCCGGGGATCGTCAACACCGTGGTCCTCACCATGGTGGCCCTGGTGGCCACCGGGCTGTTGACCCTGGCCCTCTTTCCCCTGGTGTCCACGCGCTTCGGCGGGCCCTGGCGGCGGCGCGGCGGCCACCTGCTGCTGGTGGTCATGCGC